>JANXUJ010000071.1 GCA_025356295.1 Cyanobacteriota bacterium | reverse complement strand
GTCACCAGTAGCACTTTAATTCCTGCTGATTGTAAATCCAGAAGAGTCGAGATGAAATCAGAAGAGAATTTTCCATTTTGGGTAAGAGTGCCATCAACATCGGAAGCAATCAGGCGAATGTCGGACAAGTTGATGTTATTGAGAGGAAATAAAGGAATATAATTCAAGTCGAAAAGTAAAAGAAGTTTCCTGACGATGTAAAATATGGATTTGTCAACGACAATACTATAGACCATTACCAATCAAAATAAAGGCAGACCAGTAGTAGGGATGAGAGAATTGCTTACCTCGAATTAGGTCAATCTGTGCTTGTCTCAATGCGGTGGCTTTATTGAGATCGCCTTGTTTGATATAGCCGTAAAATGCTTGCATTAAGTTTTGCGTGCCTTCATCGTTAACGATCCAAAGGGTGGCGATCGCTGCTTTTGCCCCAGCTTTCTGGACTTGATAGCCAAAGCCTAAAATTTCTTCACCATTGCTTAGTTTGCCTACAGCAGTCTGACAAGCACTCAACACGATTAAGTCAATATTGTTCAAGTTCAAACTAGAAATTTCCCACAGGCTAACAGTGTCGCCATTGCCTAAAAATATGAGGGAATCATCAGGATCGCCTGTATTGAAGTTGGCATGGGTGGCAAGATGCAGAATATTGTAATTTGGAAGTTGGGCTTCGAGAGTTTTACGGCTGAAGTTGTTCTCGACTAAAGTAGTGGAATTTTGAATGATATTTTGAATTGCTTTGACTTCTATAAGACTTGCAGGTAGCGCAGCTTGTCCAAAGCGTTTTTCATTTGACTTTCCACCAAATGCACCTGCAAGAACGCTAATTTTCGCTGCGGGTTTGGATGTAAAGTCAGTAAGGATAGAAGCAGTAAGGTTATTAACTGCATACTTTTCGATCAGGTACTGCTTGCCATCGTAAAGGGCAGAAAGGGGAATATAACGAAACATTCCATCTGGCGCGTAAAGAATCGCAGTAGCTTTTACCTGCTGGAGGTCGGGTTCGATAGGTTTGATGAGAATGTCGTACAGTTTTTTGCTGGAGATATTGACATCAATGGAACCGAAGTCTTGTAGATCGTCTCGAAAGTCGGTAATGAGTTTTTCTAATGCGGCTTTTTTGATAGGAACAGTGCGATGGAGAGGTAGAGCGTTGGGAGCAAAGATAGCGATCTCAAGGCGATCTTCGAGGATGAGTGGATAGAGTAGGACTGAACTTTGTGGTAGCTTTTGCAAGTAGTCAGGGACTTTGTCGATTTCTGATTTTGGCAATTGTTGGATTTGGCTGGAGAGTTGGCGGTTGAGTTCGATACTTTGTTCGTTTCTAATCGTTGACATCTGATTGCTCATCGCTTTCTCTGGTTCTAGGAGTCTGACACCCTTGGCTATTTTAGTTCTGCCATCAATGATTTTGAGATAGGCTGACAGTTCTTGGACTTTAAGTAAATCAAGTGTCTGTATAGCTTCGATGATGCGTCTTTGTTTGAGTAGCAAATCGGCTAGATTCTTATAGCTATTAACGTAATTACTTGTTGGTTCGTTATCTTTCTGTAGATTTAGGTAATTAACCATGGACTCGCTTACATTTACCGATTGTTTGTAAAAAAGAATGGCAATTTCAGATTGCTTTTGCGCTTCAAATGAATTGCCAAGATTATTAAGTGAAGCTACTTCAAGAGAGAGATTGCAAGTTTGCTTAGAGATTGCTAAGGACTGCTGATAATACTCTATAGCTTTTTGGTTTTCTCCTAAGCTCTTATATGCAAGCCCCAAATTGTTTAGTAATGCTCCGTTACTTGTATGATTTTTATTTTGAAATGTTGCCAATAATTTATCGTAGCTTTCCTTGGTTGAGGGGGATAGAGCATATAACTTAGAATTTAGATCGTCATATTGCTTAGAAATAGATTCATATTGCTTAGAAATAGCTAGGGACTGTTGATAATACTCAATCGCTTTCTGATACTGTCCTAAACTGTCATAAACAAGACCTAGATTGTTGAGTGAAGCTTTCTCGTCATTTAGATTGGTGATTTGACGATAGAGGTCTCCTGCGCGGCTTGCAAGTTGAAATTGTCCTTTCGTTTCCTCTATTTTCTGTAAAGCTATTAATCTTTGCTTGGAATCTAGCCTGTTTAACAATGTTAATGTTCGTTCATCTAGAGGTAATTCTTGACCACTGTGACTCACAACTTGCCTAGAAAGTTCTAAGGATTTTTGGTAATGTTTGATCGCTTTATCGTACTTGCCTAAAATGTCATAATTAACACCCAGTTGATTGTCAGAATAATAAGAATCGCGCTTTTGTTCTTGGTTTGCTACAATTTGTTCGTTTAATCTTGCATTGGCAAGAATTCTACCCCCACCTAGATAAATTCCTTCCCCTTTTCCATCTCCCATCGTTTTTATCGACAAGTCCGAGATATATTCCTTTCTACACTTACCATTTTCATTCTCCATCGCACGAAGTGTAGTACTTTGTTGGGTAATTTCACTGCGAAAGAGATCCAGCCTAGCAAGTAAAAAGGAACTTTGCACCGTGCTGTTGGTGTTAGATATGCTAAATAGACCGTAAGGACGGTAAGTGTTTCTTTTATCGTAATCACCTAAACTTTCGTAAGCTGATGCAATATTAGATCGTAGCAAATTTACCTCACCGCTAAGACCTCCAATTTGCTCAAAAATTGCTAAGG
>JANXUJ010000066.1 GCA_025356295.1 Cyanobacteriota bacterium | reverse complement strand
ATATAAAGCCCAAAATTGGTTCGGCGGGCTTTGCCCGCCGAACCAATTGTGGGCTTTATTAAATTTTTGATTTTTAACGCATAGTGACAAATTCTTCGGCGGCGGTGGGATGCATTGCCATTGTGTTGTCGAGGTCTTTTTTGTAACCGCCCATCGTCACCACTAGCGCCATGCCTTGAATGATCTCAGCGGCATCTTTTCCCACCATATGCACACCTAAAACCCGTTCTTCTTTACCAACCACGATTAGTTTCATCATCGTTTTGGCGTGACCTCCTGCAAGGCTATAAAACATGGGGCGAAATTTGCTCTGATAGACTTTTACATGATCGCCATACAGTTTGCGCGCTTGTTCTTCGGATAAGCCAACTGTAGCGGCTTCAGGTTGCGAGAATACGGCTGAGGGGATACTGGTATAGCTAATCGATCGAGGCGTGTGACCATAAACTGTATCGGCAAAAGCGCGACCTTCAGCGATCGCTACAGGTGTGAGATTCACCCGGTCAGTGCAATCTCCGATTGCATAAATATGTGGTTGATTGGTGGAGCTGTCGTCTTTGACTGCGATCGCATTATTGACAACTTCGATTTTTGCCTGCTCCAAGCTTAGAGGCGCAAGATTTGGTTTGCGACCTGTCGCGGCTAAAACTACATCAACATTAACGGTCTGGGATTTACCACTAGCGTCATTAAAATTAATCACTAAGCCGTGATCGCTCTTAGTAATTATGAGTGTGCTGCTGTCAATACATGTCTGAAAATTGATGCCGTGATTGACCATGCCTTCTTGGACATTAATTCGCACATCTTCATCAAAACCTCTTAAAATTGCGCGATCGCGAATTATTTGCGTCACCTCAGACCCCATTCCACGCATAATCCCTGCAAACTCGACACCAATATAGCCACCACCAATCACCGCAAAGCGTTTAGGGAATTGTGGTAAAAGAAACATCTCTTTGGATGTAACTGTATGCTCCATGCCAGATGAGTTTGGCTTGCTCGCTTCTCCGCCCACAGAGATCAAAATGCGCTCAGCTGTAAACTGGCGATCGCCGACTGCCACAGTATGAGCGTCAATAAATTTGGCAAATCCTGAAATTAGTTCTACATTACTTTTTTTTAATAAACCAATGTGAAATTGATTTAAGCGAAATACTTCTGTTTGAATCGCATCGCGTAGCTTGATCCAATCAAAAGTCCCTGCAGGCATTGTCCAGCCATAGCCAGCCGCTTCTTGAGGGAAATGTGAGAAGTGAGATGCATAAACCATTAACTTTTTGGGGACACAACCGCGAATTACACAAGTACCGCCGACCAAATCGCCTTCAGCAATCGCCACTTTTGCTCCATATGCGGCAGCTCTCTTGGCGGCGGCTAGTCCACCACTACCTGCCCCAATCACAAATAAATCGTAGTCAAAACTTGTCATAGCTTTTTTTGGAAATACTTTACTAGCTGTGGTTTTTTCATTATTAATCATTATTAATATAGACCCAGAATAATAAGCCGAGATTACAGAAGGGGCGCAAAGCGACTCTTCTGTATGAGAATAAATAAAATATTGTTATATTCAGTTCTATTCCATAGACTTACAGAAACTATGAACGCTTTAGAATTTTTTCAAAAAAGTGCGGGGACATGGCGATCGCAACGAACTACACATCACCTTGCATTTCGCCGTGCTGAAAAAGGCGGCTCCGAAATTTATGTTGATCCGCTAAATGCTGATGATCCAAAGGTGATTGAAATCTGTCAGATGCATGAAGTCGAGCCAACGACTGCGATCGGTGGAGCCTATGTCAAATGGGATGGCACAATGGCATGGGACAAAGAAGATGATGAAAATCACTCTGGAGAAACTGTATTTGCGTTAGTGCCAGATGACTCAACGGGGCGCAAGGGTAAACTTTTGCGTGAGCGTGGCTATGCGGAAATCATGCCTGTAATTGGTCGTTACGAAATCGATGATGAAGAGGCACTGGTATTAATTACTGATTATCCATCGATGAGTTCTTATGAGCGATTTTGGTTTCCTGCGCCAAATGTACGGATGCGGGCAAGTACAGTTAAGCAGTTTGGTGGATTTAGTACAGCTACTTTCTGCACCGAAGAGCGCATTGATGCAGTTAATAATGCTAATACGTCGAAATCTGACAGTCAAGAGTCTAGTAATCAAGAATCCAGTAAACAAGAGCAACCAGCGATCGCCTCAATCTTTGGTTGGTAAACTCCAATTAAGTCCCTCTCTTTATGTGAGAGGGACTTAAAAATTAACGAAATGGAGGGGAGTACATTAGACCACCATTTTTCCAGAGTTCATTTTGTCCGCGTGGCAATTTAAATGGACTATCTTTACCGATATTGCGATCATAAATTTCGGCATAGTTGCCCACATGCTTGATCACACGCGCTGTGAAGTCATTGCTAATCCCCATGTCTTTTCCTAGGCTGCCATCGATCCCTAAAAATCGACGCGTCTCTGCATTACTACTTTTTTGCTGATCCGCTAGATTTACCGAGCTAATATCCAAATCTTCAGCCTCGATCGCGGCAAATATAATCCATTTGACGATATCCGCCCATCTTGAGTCACCATCACTCACGGCTGGTGCGAGTGGCTCCTTTGACACCACAAAATCCAACACCACATGGTTTTCAGGATCAGCGAGTCGGGTACGGCGGACTACTAAAGCTGAGCGATCAGCAGTAATCGCGGTGCAGCGCCCTGACTGATAAGCGTTAAATGTGGCATTTACATCTTCATAAACTACAGGTTTGTAGGCAAGGTTACGCTTACGCATTTGATCAGCGAGATTCTGCTCTGTGGTTGTCCCTGTTTGAGCGCAAATATCGGCATCCTTGAGATTAGCGATCGCTTTAATATTGCTATCCTTTCGTACCATCACCCCCTGTCCGTCATAAAAAACTACGGGCATAAATGCTAAACGCGAGCCAGTGTCACGTCCTAGCGTCCATGTTGTATTACGACTGAGTACATCGATTTCGCCTGATTGCAAAGCTGTAAAGCGCTCTTTAGCATTGAGATTGCGAAACTGCACTGCTTCAGGATTATCAAATAAAGCAGCAGCGATCGCCTTACAAACATCGACATCCAGCCCCGAATATTTGCCCTCTTTGTTGACAAAGCTAAATCCAGGTAACTCGCCACTCACGCCACAAACTAACTTGCCACGACTCAGCACCGTTTTGAGGCGATTGGTACTGCCAATACTTGATTGATTTGGCTCTGGAATTGGCTCACAAGCGGCTAGAGCGAATAAACTCGCAAATAAGAATAAGCCTGATACTAGCCATGCGATCGGGCGCGTCCAGAGAGTCGAGAATTTTTTGCGGAGCGATCGCATCTGGCGATCTAGGTGATTTATTTGATGATCCATGAAAGTTTCTTGAATGCTTTTTTGGTTGCATTATAGCGGCTTACTCCCGTCCCAGCCAAGAATTAGTGGTGCGCGGCTTTG
>JANXUJ010000150.1 GCA_025356295.1 Cyanobacteriota bacterium | reverse complement strand
GCCTTGTGATCTCGGTTAAGGAATCCTTGAGACTAGCGGCTGCGGATACGGTTAATTGTTGATTTTCTAAGCTTTTAGGTTGTGGAAAATGGATGGCGATCGCTATATATACAATGGTGATTAAAGTTGCGATCGCTAAAGTGACAAAAGTAATAATTTGCCTTCTATTCATTATACAAACTCGCTAACTGTTTAACTCTTAAACGATAACGCTCAACTAGCTCAAGTGGCTCAACCACTTGAGCATTATACATAAATTGATTGACCCAGCGACAAATCTCATTTAGCGATCGCTCTGGTAACGAGATGCTGTAATCAAGATAGTCTGGCTTGCCGTGTTTATCAAATGATTGCGAAAAATGCCTTTTTTCTTCTTCTTCAATAAATGTAATCACAGGAACAAAGAAGCGAACTGATCAGTAAAGCGATCAACTCGTTCTAAATGTCCATTATCGACATATTCATAGAGCAAATACCAAGCAATATTATGATAGATCAATTGTAAAGGGAACACTTGCAAGTAACCAATATTATTACTATAGGGATCGACATACCGATGTATCTCGATCGCTTGATAATTGGGAAGACTATAATCAGCTGTATTTAAGTCTCCTATGCGTTAGTAGTCTGCAATAATTACGCTGTCCTGAATTGTGGGCTACTAGCGCGTATCTCTTGGCTTATTTGAGTAACGCTTAATCTAATCCAATCAAAAATTAATTTATGAAAAAACTACTACTTCTTACCCTAGCCAGTTCATTTCTATTTTCTGACATATCCATCGCTGCACAATTCCAACAGTCACCAATCTCCGAACAAAACAGTAATATCTTGATTGCCAAGAGACGGTATGGAGGTTGTCGAGGTACAGGTTGTCGAGGGGGTAAGATTCCCAGTACATCGACAAATGTTTATCAGACGATACCTTCCACAAATGGATATGACACTTATATGAAAGTTGGCTATAATGCTTATGAGAAGGGGGATTACAACACGGCACTGATTAACTTTAGGCGAGCCTTAGCATCGCGTCCAAATGATGGATATGCGACTAGAGCGATTCAAAATACTGAGAAGCGTCTTGCTGGAAAATAGCATTACTCATTTTTGAGAGGAGGCGATCGCCTAATTTTTGAATAGCTTTTTGGGTGCTTTTTGATCAGAGCGATCGCGCTCTTGCAAAATTATCTTGAAAAAACTAACCTGAAAAAACTATTTTCAGGTTAGTTCCTGAAAAAACTATATTGTTGTATAGGAATATATTTCAGGTTTAGTTGCAGGTTTAAAAACTCATGATTAAGCTTAATAATTAAAAAAATAATTAAAAACTTATGATTAAAAACTTATTTCAGCGCCTCTGCTTTGGCGCGATCGCCTTACTGATTAGCCTTAACTTATTTACTAGCTCAGCCGCAGCACTGCAAGTATCAGACATCCCTGATCTCGCTGAGGTCAAGACTCTAACCGAGCAGACATGGGTACTTGACGACTCCGAAGTGCTAAGTGCTTTGACCAAAAGCACGATCGCTACCAAAGCCGAAAAACTTGCTGCACTGACAGGAACAGAAATCCATGTTGTCGCCATCAAGCGGATTGATTTCGGACAGCCAGTCTCAGAGTTTGCCGCTGAGTTATTTGATAAATGGTTTCCCACCGATGCCGAGAAATCAAATCAAATATTGCTATTACTCGCCACCGAAGACCACCGCACCGCGATCCAAACAGGCTCAAAAGTAAAAACCCTACTACCCGAAAGCATCGCTACCAGCATCGCTGATGAGACTATGCTCTATCCTGCCCGCAAGGCAAACTATAACCAAGCTGTCAATGAAGGCATGGGTCGTTTAGAAGCAGTCCTCAAAGGTAATCCTGACCCTGGTGCGCCTCTCTTAGCTGTAGAAGAAACTGAGACCAGTAACTATGCCACCAAAGAGGAAACTGAAGCTAGTTCGTCCAATATAGTCGTAATTATTTTGTTGATCTTAGCAACTCTATTGCCGATGGCGACTTATTACTGGTTGCAGAGCCAGTCTTAATCGTGAAGATAGCCCTAACTCACTTCTTTACTCATAGACCAAGTTTGGCGGAACCACAGCGCGAGTCACTCTCACTTTGTGGCTTTCTCTTTGAGTTTGAGCCTCGATTGCGATCGCCTCAAAAGCGACATCAACGCTACTGAGCGGGATCGATATATTCGTCCGTGTCTCGATCATGTTGGTATCAGGAACCACGCTAAAGTCTAACAACCAGCGTGGTCCATCGACTATCATCCGCGTTTGCAAATCCTTGATCCAGAACTTCACAAAAAACTTGGGAGCGATCGCAGGCAAGCGTACAGTCACCACCATTGGTGTACCCGAAATAATTTCACCTGCGGTAACGATGATCTCAGGGACAGGAACTGGCTCTTGCTCAGACAAAGCTTGCGGTGAGGATTCTTGGATATTGCGGATTGTTTGCGCTGTCTCTGAGAGTGTGGAAGCGATCGCATTGCTACTTGATACAGTGCGAACTGGGAATGTATTTGGATCGATAGTTTCTTCCCAAACATATTCATTTAGCATATCAGGAGGCAGTAAACGATCAAGCTCAGCATCAAGTTCAAGGTCAAGATCATTGAGTCTAGTTACTTCCACGATCGGGCGCGGTAACTGATCGGGATTATCTAGATCAATTGTTGTACCAGACGAAAAATCTTCAGAAGATCGTGACGGGTCACTGATCGGAAATGTGTCGAGTAGTAGCTCATCGTTGCGCTGACTCGCTTTTTGGGTAGCGATCGCCTCAGCCGAGAGAGTTTGCAGTTTGTTGAGAAAACGATTGTTGACTATTTTGGGGATTTCCAGACGAGACTGCTCTAATCGTGGTGGCTCTAATAACTGTTCGTAATTTTTGGGAAGTTCTTCTTCAAAACTGTAAAGTAACTCTGGCTCATCTTCATTCGAGGTTAATAAATTCTCGTGATCGGCTTGACTTGAGAAGTCAGTCAGAGCAAATTCTGCCTCTATCTGTTGAAAAGTATTGGCTTCTACCTGTGGAAAACTTTCAGGATATGGCTCTGATATTTTAGAGATGGGAGGAGAACCTAGAGGATTAAATGCTTTATTTGCAAAGGGTGGTAAAGGTGGTAATGAGAGAGCCTTTGCAGGGCGTGGAGCCACTGTTGACTCTTTCTCAGATGACTGCGGCAGGTTAGATGGTAAAGATGGCAGACTAAGCGAATTAGCTGGTTTTGATTGTGGTGATTGCTCTGGCGACAGGGCTTCAGTTTGATTTGCTACCTGTGGATAACTCTGTGGAGACTGTGGATAACTAGAATGATTAATGGATTCTTCAGTTATTTGAGAATCATATTGCTGAGCTTCTTTAATTAGTTCAGGCAGGACTCGTGACGCAGGATAGGAGACTGCGATCGCCTGTTGCATAATAAACAAATCATCATACTGTTCAAAGTTTTGCTGTGGATAGATTTTCACCTCACCAATCAAAACTTGAATCTCCGATGGTGGCGGTACGCTCACTTGATAAGCAAATGGAACTGCCCCAATGGCAACATAGCGCACATTCACGATTACATCGAGGGTTTGTGGGTCTTTGAGCGTAATTTCGATTTCTCCATTGGTATACGCTTCTCCTGTGAGCATGAAACTATTATCTTCATTAACAAGATATTGCGGCTGTTGCAAGCGAAGTAAAACGCGTGGCAGTGGCGTATTTAGGTTTGTGGCAAGAGCTTGTGATGCAGTACTTTCGGAGATGTTATCTGGATTTATTTGTGCATTTACTTGTACATTTACTTGTGCGAAGAGAACCTCTTGCTCACTAGGTTCATCATCGAAAAAATCATCAAACATAGACTGCACAAGCTCAGTTGATCGCTGCTCGGCAATGTCTAAGATCGGTGAACTATAGCTAAGTGGACTTGGCTCTGTTTGGTCTATCCCTAGCGCATTAGTATGCATAGAAGTTGAGATTTCGTCTTCAGGCTCGCTATATTGCCACTCTGAGCCAGCTTCGGAAGAGATAGGAATCACATCAAACTTGACGGTCTGGGCGGTTTTTTTTGATGCGAGATTCTCGCTGGTCGATTCATCGGCGCGATCGCAGTCAATTTGCCATAGCCCAGGGACAAAATTGGTGTAAGGCATCACGATCAGCAAGCCATCGTGGCTAATCCGTTTTGCGATTTTTTGTTGAATTGGTTGATGACGGATATCGGCGAGGGGGCGGTAAGCGATCGCGATCGCAACTAGCTGATTCGCCCCGTCAGAGCGCGCAGCGAGTCTGTACTGCCCTTCCAAAATCTCGACAGTTGGAGACTCGAGGGGCAACCAGGACTTGTCACCTTTGCGTTGTAACAAAAACTCCCAGTTTTCCATATTTGGCGATCGCGGGTTAAGTGTGCTTAGTTACCGCAAATACTAACTCATCTGGGTTTGGATAGCAATCAGGAGCAGAGACGCATCGCGTCTCTGCTCCTGATTGGTTTAAATTGATTTAGATAGACAGACCGAGCTTAAGTCCTAGTGCAGCATGAGCCACCAACAGCACCGCGATCGCACTACCCAAATAAGCATGAGCATTGCGAAGAAAAGGCTGGTTTCCACCAAAGCCAGTTAACGAAATCGTGCCATTGATCGCCAACAAGGTGAGTACCACTGACCCCGTAATGAAGTGAGGACTTTCTAGCAATGGCTTGCCCTGCATTACCAAAGACAACAACCCGCCCGTGTATCCGATCGCTAAGAATGTCGTCATCAAAGGGGCAACTTTGCGATGATCAGCCTTGTTCTTGACCGCAACTTCAGTATCTGTTGATGTCCGTCCGCGCCATCCTGAGATAGCCACAAACGATCCCATCGCCAAAATCACGATCGCCATAAAAAATGGATGTCCCCAATGCGTAACTGGGGCAGGAATGTTTAAAGATTTGAATTGATCAGAAATTGGCTGAAGTGACTCAGCAAGCTTAGTAGCGAATTCAGTCATAAATTTGGAAGAGCCTAGTTAAATGCGATAACAATTCTTAATAATTGTAGCGGTTCTGGGTCGGAGCGAATATGCCTGAGCTAATATGTCTGTGTAGATTACGAAACAACAAAAACAAGTGATTCAGGTCGAAGCATCGATCAGGCATTTGCAAGACATAAATCCCCTCAGTCATTCCCTCAATAGGCGATCGCTAGATATTTTAGTTAGAGCGATCAACTTATTTCAGGGAAGTTTTTCGTTGATTGTTGTCAACTGCAACTATCGCTGTCTCAGACAAAAAATATTAACTGCACTAGCATCGCAAACAGGCTTAAATTGCCGAGAAATCTCTTGGACTGAATCTGACGACACTTTGTATGGAAAATTACAGACTCTCTTACGAGATCATCCGCAAGAGGTTCTCGCCCAGATTCCCGCTTTGATGTGTCTAGGACAAACTAAAAATAGGAAATCCGAAAATTTATTCTTTGATGCTAATTTATTCCGCGATCGCCTGAAGCAGCAACTCAAATGTCCCGTTGTTCTCTGGCTCAGCGATTCTGAACTTCAGAATTTTTTGATAACGGCTCCTGAATTAGCAAATTTGGCAGCTCCGCCCATCAAATTTAGCTTGTCTTCGATTGAGCTAAACCGCAAGATACATCAGCAAGTAGCGCAATTGTTTGATATTGCGGAAAATCCGCAGATTCCATTGTTCTTGCAGGATTTAAAAATTGATAACAATCGCGAATCATTTTCTTGTAGTGAATTAGAACTTGCCAGACGTGAACTGCGAATTGAATACCAGCAGATTTTTCCCGCCTTAGAAGCAAAATTAGATTTTGCCCTCGGACGTTTGTTGTGGCGATCGCCTGAGGCTGAGGCGAATGAAGTCCATCAAGAATCTCAAGGCGAAATACATAGCGTATCGCAAATTTATTATCAGTGCAGTCTGGCTTATTGGCAAAGCGTCAATCAGCACATTGAGAGTGGCATCATTTTATTTTATTTAGGAAGTTTATGGTGGCATCATTCTTTTATAAATAGAAGACAGATGCAACTCTCTCAGATTAAAGCAAAGCAATTTTTTCAAGAAGCGATCGCTGCTTTTAGACAAGCTAATCGCAATGACTTAGTCGCCAAGTATAGTCGAGCCTATAGCCGTGTTCTAGAGCAACTAAAGCAGTGGCAAGAACTAGAGCAATGGATAAATTTATTACTGCCACTGCATCGGCAGTTTCCTCTCGAACTCGCCCAAGATTACGGATATTTAGCCAAAATTGCGGTTGAGCGAAGAGATTGGCTAGAGGTTAAACAGTATTCGCACAAAGCTCTATCAATTTTAGAGCCAATACTAGAACAATCGCTATCTTTTGATAACGATTATCTCGCTCACAACTGGCTACGCTTATATCATATTCAACTGGGTCAATATCAACTACTACTAGCTCAAAGTTATCTTGAACTTAGAAAATTAGAAGCAGCCTCAAGTTTGATTGAATCAGCGATCGCTAAGTTTAATCGCCATGACGAACCGCGACTATACAGCAGATTGCTGGATACTTTTCATGACATTGCCTTTGCTCAAGGGCGCTATCTCGAAGCCTTTCAATCTCGACAAAACCAGCGATCGCTAGAACAGCAATATGGACTAAGAGCTTTTATCGGTGCGGGAGTTCTTCAACCCAAACAACTTCCACCTAGTTCAAGTATTACCGAACTAGATGCGAGTAAATTTGATGTCAATGCTATTGAGATCGCGGCTTCGGGACGAACACATGATGTCGAACGCTTAGTTGCCCGAATTCTCTCTGTTGAACATCAGTTAACTGTAATTCATGGTGAATCAGGAGTCGGCAAAAGCTCACTTGTAAATGCAGGACTGATTCCCGCATTATCGCAGCGATCGCTCACGGGTCAAGAATTAATCCTGATCAAAATTCGCATCTACACAGACTGGCTGAATGCAATTTCTTTCCAGCTTTATATCAGCCATGAATCCAATGGTCAACTACCTCTAAGACGTGAAGATAGCGATCGCCGTAAAAATGGCGATCGTAAAGCAGCCAGCTTATTGCATCAATTTAAACAATTAGCCGCCCAAGGCAAGCAGATTATTTTAATATTCGATCAATTTGAAGAGTTTTTCTTTACTTGTACACAATCACCCGAAAGGCAAGTTTTTATTGGCTTTTGGCAAGCCTGTCTGAAAATTTCTTCTCTAAAATTGGTTGTCTCCATCCGTGAAGATTATCTCCACTTACTCTTAGAACTCGAATCTGACCACGCCGAAGTTGATATTCTCAGCCGCAACTTTCGCTATACTCTCGGCAATCTTTCCCCTTCTGAAGCTCAGTCTCTGATTGAAAATCTCACCGAAAATGCTAACTTTCCCCTTGAGCCTCATCTAGTTGATCAACTAGTGCGAGATTTGGCAGGCGATCGCGGATATGTGCGTCCCATCGAACTACAGCTAGTTGGCTCTCAACTTCAGACCCACAACATCACCACCCTCGCCGCCTACCATGCGGCTGGAGCCAAACAACGCCTTGTCGAACAATCAGTCGAAGAAGTAATCAAAGACTGTGGTCATGCTGCTTTTATCGCTCAACAAGTCTTGATCCTGCTTACCGATGAGCAAGGCAAACGTCCATTAAGAACTTACAACGAATTACGCACAAGTCTCTTACCACACTCTAGCAACACCGTTGATCTAGACTTAGTTTTAGCAATTTTAACTGGATCAGGTTTAGTCTTCCAATTACCCGAAGCTCCTAGCAAGCGTTATCAACTTGTCCATGATTACCTAGTTCCATTTATTCGCATCAATCAAGAACCAGGCTTGCAAGCTGAACTGCAAAAAGTCCGATCTACCGCCCAACGCAGTCAAGAAAATTTCAATCTGCTGACTAAGTTCGCATTAGTTGGCACAGTTTTGGGGTTGTTTGTGATGGCTGGTTTAGCCTCTCAAGCAAATCACCAACGCCGCCTTGCCCAATTGGGCGAAATTGAAGCGCTAACTTCCTCCGCTCAATCCAACTTCCTGATCAATCGTCAATTAGAATCGCTAACAACTGCGGTTCAAGCCGCCAAAAAATTAAATATTATCGATTCAGGAGCCGATAAAAATAAGATCACCCAATTAACCTTTCAAGCTCTGCAAACGATTGTCTATAACATGCATGAGCGATATCGATTTAATCCCATTAAAATGGATTCTCCATCCTATGTCGCAAAATTTAGTCCCGATGGTAAGATGCTTGCCTTCGGTGGTTTTGATGGTAGCGTCTATCTATTTCAGACTGATGGCAAACCGATCTCACATTTGGTCGGCCTACAAACAAGGGAAATTCGCGGCTTAAGTTTTAGCCCTGATGGCAAGCGCATTGCCTCGACAGGACAAGGCAAAAGTGTCAGGATTTGGAATGTGGAGACGGGTAAATTAATCAGCAAGTTTTATGGTCATCAGAATCATATATTTAAAGTCAGTTTTCATCCTCAAGGCAAAATGTTGCTGACAGGTAGTAATGATGGAACGGCAAAACTGTGGGATAGCGATCGCGGGCTAGAACTAATCACATTTAAATCACCAAATCAGCCGACAAATCAAAATAGTCAAATAGAACCTATTCAAGACGCAAGTTTTAGCCCCGATGGGAATTGGATTGTTACGGCTCAAAACAAAATGATCTCGCTCTGGGATTTGCAAGGTAATTTACTAGACAGTGCGATCGCCCATGACCAAAAAATATATAGTGTGCGATTTCATCCTGATGGCAAGCAATTAGCCTCATCAGGCGGCGATGAAACTGTAAAACTATGGCGGATTATTGATCAACCTATGGAGCCGGCTGCGGTAGAGCCTCAGGCTCCTACATCCAAAATTCAATTAGTCCGTATATTTAAAGGTAATGCGACTGATATTTTAAGTTTAAACTTTAGCGCTGATGGTAAGCGGATCGCTTTTGGCGCTCAAGACAACTCCATCCAAATTCTCAATCTTGACGGCGCGATCGAAATGAAATTAGGCGGACATACCGATGGCATATTTGATGTCAGCTTCAGTCCTAATGGTCGATATCTTCTATCTGCTAGTAAAGATCGTACTGTCCGTCTTTGGGATGTTAAAACTACATTGATCGATACTATTTATGGTCACACAAGTACTGTCTGGGCAACTAGCTTTATCCCTAACGGTAAAATATTCGCCTCTGGTAGTGTTGATAAAAGCGTTCGTCTTTGGAATGCCGATGGCACTTTTAGGCAAGAACTCAAAGGGCATGAAGATACAGTCTATGGGGTTAGCTTTAGTGCCGATGGAACTAAGTTAGTCTCGGCTAGCAATGACAAAACTGTCAGAATTTGGGACAGTCAAACAGGTAAGTTACTACATCTACTAAATATTCATGGTGTGGGTCTGATTTATGCCACTTTTAGTCCTGATCAAAAGATTTTAGCGACCCTCGGATGGGATAACAAAATCAAACTATGGCAATGGGATAACACCGATAATCCTAAGTTGTTGCAAGTGCTAAATGGTCACACTCAGACAGTTTGGTCGATCGCTTTCAGTCCTGATAGTCAGTCTCTAGTTTCGACCAGTAATGATCAAACTGTCAAAATTTGGAATGTGCAGAATGGACAGAATTTGCAAACAATGGAAGCGCATCTAAATGGTGGGCTGGCAGTCGCTTATAGTCCTAATGGCAAGCAAATTGCCTCTGCGGGTAAGGATGGCAAATTAAAATTATGGAATTCTCAAACAGGGCTGCTCGAACAAGTGATCACCGTTGGTGATAGCTCATGGATATATGGCATCAGTTTTAGTCCTGACGGTAAAGCGATCGCCACAGCTAGTGCTGATAAAACTGTCAAAATTATCGACCTCGCTAGTGGAGAACTTCTCAAAACCTTATCAGGACACACAGCCGAAGTATATGCGGTCAGTTACAGTCCCAATGGCAAAAGTATTGTTTCGGCTAGTCGCGACAATACACTCAAATTATGGAATGCAGAAACATTAAATTTTAACGAACTGGTGCAGAGAGGTTGTACCTTCCTAGACAACTATCTTGAATACACGCCAACAGTAACCCTCGATCAAAAACAGATTTGTAAGTAAACCAAAACCAGAGTTTGAGTCGCCCGCTGC
>JANXUJ010000021.1 GCA_025356295.1 Cyanobacteriota bacterium | reverse complement strand
AGGTTTGCGCCGCTAATTCGGTGGTGGTTAATGATTTTGGTTCTAAGCCTTTGGTCGTGAATTTTAGATCGGCAGTGTTAGAAATACGATTTTCTTGCGAGGTCATGCTTGTTGACCTCCTGTTTGCTTGTCACGGGCGATCGCTTTCCCGATCTGACGTGGCAAGTCTCGCAATTTTAAAAACATCTAATTTGTCCTGATTGTATGAGTTGTAGCGACTTCAATCAGGGAACGAACAGACTTTTTGAGTTTATTTCAACGCTTCAATTCTAGTTTTTTGCTGAATTTTAAAAATTTCCATAAAAAACTATTGCTAAACTTGTATCTTGCGTTAAGATATAAAGAAGCGCTGAACAAAATTGCCGTCTGAAAGCAACATCTGTCCATTCCTGGATATTGAATTTAATAAAACCTTCGGGTTTACAAAGAAGCTAGTGGTTTGCCGTCACTGGCTTTTTTGTGTTTGAAGGGGAAAACGAGCTAAGTAATCTCCTGACAGATAAAAACAGTGCTTTAAGCATACAGCGATCACTCTAGATCTGATCCATAAAAGATCAAAATTTTAGTAACCTCAGTCTGAATTTTGCTGACAAGTCTCGAAACTGTCATCTGTGACACTATTTTACAGCAATGAATGATATCAGTATTGATAATATTTCGGGGTTTTCCCACTTTGCTGAATGCGGCGGCTTGGACATACGTAGCGACGGCAATCTATGCAGCATTGCAACTGGTGCAATTGTTATTGATGAGAGGCGATCGCTAAATCGTTAGTTCTTTTCCCAAATAAAAAGCGGCGCATCGCGCCGCTTTTTATTTATGGGCTATTATCTTCACAAGTAGACATTCAAGCAAGGTAAATTAGCTATGTCATCAAAACTTTATGCCACAGATTTTTATGCTTGGACTTTAGAGCAGTCAAAACTCTTGCAAGAGGGTAAATGGCAGACTCTCGATATTAATAATTTAGTGGAAGAGATAGAGTCGTTGGGTAAACACCAAAGACAAGAATTGAGAAATCGTTTAGGCGTTTTAATTGGACATCTGCTGAAGTGGCAATATCAGAGCGATCGCCGAAGTAAAAGTTGGCGGATTACCATACGGGTTCAACGAGAAGAAGTTCGAGAAATCTTGCAAGAAAATCCTAGCTTGAAACCTTATTTAGAAGAAGCAATCGTGAAAGCCTATGATTCAGGTTTAGAACTTGTCCTGAAAGAGACACCTTTAGAAGAAAAGGATTTACCTGTCAAATGTCCTTTTACAGCTATTCAAATTCTTGATGCGGCTTTTCCTGTCGGGTTAAATTTGACTTGATTTTATGAGCCGCATAGGTTTAGAACGATCAAAAAAAGTACTTGTTCAATTTCAATCGTTAAGTTCAGCGATCGCATTACGCGCGAGTTGTGTGGCGTAGATTGTGACCGCAACTGTGGCAATAAAACCAATAATCCGAATCACCCATTTAATTGTATCGGTGGATTGATTTTCAGTGCCAATACGCGCAACATCGCCAGCAAGAGAACCAATATAAACATACATTACTGTCGCAGGAAGCATTCCCACCGAAGCGATCGCATAGTCTTTGAGGCTGACACCAGTTATGCCAAATGCGTAATTTAATAAATTGAATGGGAATAGGGGCGATAGGCGAGTTAGTAAAACAATTTTGAGTCCTGAATGAGCCACAGCTTGATCGATCGCTACAAATTTTTCATTGCCTGCAATTTTTTTGCCAATCCAGTCACGAACTAGATAGCGTCCAATCAGAAATGAAGCGATCGCGCCCAATGTTGCACCGACAAATACATAGAGAGAACCTAAACTCACGCCGAAGACTAATCCTGCACCTAAAGTCAGGATTGTGGCAGGGACGAAGGCAATAGTTGAGATAATATACAAGGCGATAAAAGCAAAACCACTGAGATAGCCTAGACTTTCAGTCCATTTCAAAACATCATGAAGTAATTCTGATAACATTAGCTGCACCTATCGCTGTGATGGATTTATATGGGATGAATCTATATAGGATAGATTTTAATTGGCAATAACCGCATTAGAGCTTGTCCCAATCGATAAGCTTGAGTGTCATACATCGGTAACTCGATCGCCGCAGGAAGACTTTGCATAAATCGCCGCGCTAGTTCGAGATCACAACCTGAAATATTTTTGAGCTTATTTCCAGCATCTAATAGAACACTGGAATTGAGCGGTGGCTTAGCTCGTAACTGCCAACGCTTGGGCGCGTGCAGATTGCCTAACTCAATCCGCCGCAGTCCAGAAATTGAAGCCAAAACAGTTAAGCGATCGCCTACCTTCATCACTTCATCATCTGATGGCATATAAAGCTCTTTATGTCCAGCGGCTTTGGGTTGATCAGTTTTTACATAAATTGGCACAACTGTATAGCCATAAGCAATTTGTGATAGATTTTTGCCTATTAATGTATCATTTTCAGAAATTTTATATTCAGCGACTAAAACAGTACGTTGGTTGAGGCGAAATAGACTTAACATATTTTCACCAAATGCGGCTCCCGCAAAGGCTTCGGCTGAGAGGGCATAGGCACAAAAGGACTGAGAATTTGGTATAAGTTCGGCTAGGTTTTCGCTGAAGTAGCGATCATAAGTGCGGATGGCGAGATTGACTTGATGATTGTTCTTTTTAGCTGCCTCACGAGCCAATAGCGCCGCTTCTAGATTGAGCATTTGATCATCTGTAACTGTGAGAATACTTTTAGCTGTGGCTGGATTTGCTTTAGATAGTTCTTCGATGATGTTGCCTGTAAACCACGGGACTTTGGTAGCAAGATCGCAATCATAGGGATTTTCGCTGACAATAACAATCGGAATTTGCAGCTTAAATAAGAGGTCAGCGACACGTTGCCCCAGTCTGCCAAATCCAATCAGAATAATATGATTACTTTTGGGAAGCGGAAGCGATCGCTTAAAAAATTCAAATTTGGAACTAAGAATATTATCAGCAATCAACCCCACCACGCCCAACACAAATAGCAAACTGATCAAAGTAATCGATAGGCAAAATATAGTTACCCACAAAGGCACTTGATCTTCACCCAATCCACCAAATACATCGCCATAGCCACCTAACAGTAAAATCATGCTCGCCGAAATTGCCTTCTGCCATGAAATATTCGGCACATTAAAATACAAAACTGTGGAACTGATACCCAGCAAAATGATCGCCGTACTAATCCCCCATAAAACAAGGCGGCGCGATCGCTCAGCCCGAAACCAAGATGTAATCTGATCCAATTTGGACTTCCATTTAGATTCCCAAAAGGCTGGACTGATGATTGTTTGCAATAGTTGATCAATTTTTTGCAAACCTAGAGAATTATGCGTATTTGATTGATTTGACAAGTCAGTGAGTTCTAATTGCTGGCGGCTAGTTGTCGCAAAGTCATTTTCTACATATTCAATAAATGCGACTTTATCACCAACTTCAATTAAGCTATCGGGTTGCCATTGAAAGAATAAGCGATCAGAATTAAGCGATGGAATACTCAAAAGCCGAAAATGTTTTTTGTGTAATAAATAGGCAGGAGTCCGCATAAACCGATAGTCATCTACTTCACACTCCACTACCCGCAACTTGTGATCACCAATTTGGAATAGTCCTAATGTTCCTTCTCCCAAACCCGCAACCGCAAAAGCTGCGGCAGGTAGCTCGACAGGATCAAGAGCCACAAAATTTCCGATTTGTTCTTTAAGTAATTGATTAAGATTTTGACGCGAAGACCGCACAACGATCCGCACATCTGGATTAAGTCGCCGCGCTGCGATCGCTGTCTCGATATTGACATTCTCATTGCTAGTAGCAAGGACGATCGCCCGACAATCAGATATACCCGCTTTGATTAAAATTTCAGAACGCCGACAATCTCCTAAAATCATGGGTTGATCAAGTAGTTCTGCAAAATGATCAAACTCCATTATTTCTGGTTGCACTTTATTGATCGCACAAATTTCAACTGTATATTCACCATAGGCGAATTTTTTTAAATTAAAGACAGTGTGCTGTCCTAGACTGCCTAAGCCACAAACAATAAAGCGATCGCGTACTGTTGTCTTTTTATTTATTCCTGCATTTGTTTCTTTAGTTGTCTCCTGAGAGGCAACTGCAACATCTGGATTAAATTCCTTGTCGATTTGGTTATTAGTCAAGTCAATTTTTTCGATCCATTGGGGCAATGGCTGACCAAATAAGAATGTATAAATCCGTACCGCTTCGATACGCTGATCAATATCTTCAAAACATTTGGCGATCGCATTAATCAGTAATTCGCGATCGCCAAAATATGTGGACTCAAGCAAAACATGTAATTCTTTGCGTTTTTGTCTGACTGTGACATTTACTTTAATATCTAGGTCTAGTAAGCAATCTTTGATGAGTGCAGTAAGCGATCGCATTCTTTATTTACGCTCTTGAAACTGATGGATTTGCCAGAAGATCAATCATAAACCACGAATATTAATAGAAGGTTATCTTAACTCGTTTGAGTGTTTACCCATTCACTTCTGGGCTAGTCATAACCTCTTTGAGCGAGTAGATATATTCATATATGGAATTAAGATAGATAGGCTCTTCGATATCCTCAACAGCTTTTTTCGACACATTAACGTGATATGAAGGATAATTAGATTTTATAGCGTTTATAAATTCATGTCTGTTCGAGTTCGTATTGCACCAAGTCCAACGGGTAATCTACATATTGGCACTGCGCGTACTGCCATCTTTAATTGGCTGTATGCCCGTCATCACGATGGCACATTCATCCTCAGAGTCGAAGATACCGATCGCGATCGCTCTAAGGACGAGTATACCCAAAATATTTTGGAAGGCTTGGCATGGCTGGGAATCAATTTTGATGAGGGACCATTTTTCCAGACCCAACGTAGCGATCGCTATATTGCCAATGTGCAGAAGTTGCTAGCTGAGAAAAAAGCTTACTTTTGTTACTGCACCGAATCTGAGTTAGACACAATGCGGGAGACTCAAAAAGCAAATAAGCAAGCCCCACGCTATGACAATCGCCACCGCAACCTCACAGACGAGCAGCGTCAAGCCTTTGCTGATGAAGGTCGCCGTCCCGTAGTTCGTTTTATCATCGAAGAGCCACGCACGATCGCTTGGAATGATCTCGTTCGCGATACGGTGTCTTGGAGCAGCAGCGATCTGGGGGGAGACATGGTAATTGCCCGTGTCGATGAACAAGGCAATATTGGTTTACCTTTGTATAACTTTGCCGTAGTCGTTGATGACATTGATATGCAGATCACCCAAGTGATTCGCGGTGAAGATCATATTGCAAATACAGCTAAACAGATTTTGATCTATGAAGCATTAGGAGCCACGCCGCCACAGTTTGGACATACGCCTTTGATTCTCAATCCACAAGGAGCCAAAATATCTAAACGTGATGGCGCAACTTCTGTTTGGGAATTTCGGAATATGGGCTATATTCCTGAAGCTTTTAATAACTATATGGCTCTGCTCGGTTGGTCGCCTAGCGATGGGAAAGAGCTATTTACAATGCAAGAAGCTTCGCAGATTTTTAGCTTCGATCGCGTCAATAAAGCAGGTGCAAAATTTGATTGGGACAAACTGAATTGGATTAATAGCCAATATTTGCACGCATTACCAATAGAAGATTTATGCGATCGCCTGACTCCATTTTTACAACAAGCTGGCTACGATTTGGAAGCTGTGAATCGTCAATGGTTACTAGATTTGACCAAACTAATTGCGCCTAGTTTAACGGTGCTGACCGATGCTGCCACGATTAGTAAGTTCTTCTTCACTGAGTTTGAAGACTATACTGATGACGCGAAGGCAACTCTGCAAGGTGAGGCGATCGCGGGTATCATCAAGGCGCTGATCGATGCATTAAATGAAACTCCAGAACTGGATGTGGATAGGGCAACTGAAGTAATCAAGACAGCCATGCAGTCTCAGGGTGTGAAGAAAGGCGTAGTGATGAAATCTCTCCGCGCCGCACTCACAGGCGATCTACATGGTCCCGAAATCTTGCCGACTTTTGTGCTGCTCCATCGCAAAGGTTTAGCATTGTCACGTTTGCAACGTGCAATGACCGCATAAGACCGTTAAAGTGGCGCGCAGCGCCACTTTAAAAACAAGAACTAACAAGATTTTTTAGTGCGTGGGGCAATCGTGTTAGCCCTAATCTTATAGTGTTGTGAAGCGCTGGTCATATTGAATTGCAACAACTTTTCATCCCCCAACGCGTGAGTAATCTCTTCTCTAACAGGATCAATATTCACTATTTGCATAATCTGAGTAGCGACAGATTTTGCTAAAAGTGGTGGTACTGAATTGCCAACTTGTCTAAAACCATGCCAAATAGTCTTATGAAAGCGGAACCAATCAGGATAGCTATGTAATCTTGCCGCTTCACGAACAGTGATACATCTTGGGGCGATCGCATGGATCGGACGCGGAGCTGTAAATGCGCCGCGATTGCTAGGCGTTCCCGCTCTAAGAGTATTACTAACTCCATCTAAGTCCAATTTATGAAATCTACTAATACGGTCTACTTCACCTTGAGCCGTCTGCATAAATCGTTGAGTTGAAGTTTCTTTGTGTTTTGACAGAAGACTAGAAGTTAATAAATGTTGGTTGTATTGACGCTTATACCCAAAATTTGCAGCGGCAAAGTTATTGATTAATTCTACATATTCACTGGGCTGTCCAAATTCTGCTTTGCACCAGTCTTGGTGGGTTAGTTCATTACATCTAATTAAATCGGGTAAATCGGCGATCGCATCACGCACAGTTGGGCTGCTTGGCAAATGTGCAAGCTCTTGGCGATCGCGCTTAGCTTTTACAGGTTTGGTAATCGGTGAGGGATAGCTTGGTAAAGGCAAATCTTGACGACAACCAATCAAAAAAAGTCGCTCACGGTGTTGCGGCACACCAAAATGAGAAGCATTAAGAACTTGATAAGGTTTGAGAATCTTGTAACCTCTCTGCTCGAAGTCCTCAATGACCTCATCGACAAATTTTCGATGATTACCAAAAGTTAATCCTTTAACATTTTCCATCACAAAATAATTGGCGTTAAGTTCTATCACCAACCGCATAAAATGTGATACTAACTCATTGCGCGGATCATCAAAAGCTCGCTTTCCAATTATTGAAAAACCTTGACAAGGTGGTCCCCCAAATACAACATCAACAGTGCGATCGCCTATTTGTGACCTACTGCGAATATGTTCGCCCGATATCTCGGTGACACTGGCGCAGATCGCTGACCACATCGGAAAATTGTATTCATGGGTAGCGCAATGAATGGGATCGATCTCCACGGATGCAAGTACATCAAATCCTGCTTGCTCAAAGCCCAATGTCATACCGCCTGCACCTGCAAATAAATCCACAGCGATCGGTCGTTTATTTCCCATAATCTATACAAAGCATCCAGATATCAATACCGAAAAACTATTGTATAGCCATCACTATGTTTGGACAAAGTTTGTTTAGACAAAAACAAAACCAGAACGTGAGTCACCCGCATAACGGGTGACTCA
>JANXUJ010000218.1 GCA_025356295.1 Cyanobacteriota bacterium | reverse complement strand
TTAAAATCACAAATGGATCGAATCCAATCCCAGTACGAGGCTGTCGATCAGGATATTGCGGATCAGAAGATTGCGATCGCGCAGGATTAACAACACTCAAGGAAAGCATTGTCAATATAAACGAAATCAACCATGAACTAGACCATAAAGGAAAGGAGAATGTCGCATACGATTATTCTTCTAGGTGAAACGCATTTTGATGCCACCCGTGGGTGCAAGAGTGACACCTCGGCGCTGTGGCTTGACAGGTGCGCGATCGCATAGCTCTAAATTATAACGAGAGAGAATTGTTGCTAAAACTATTTTCATTTCAAATTGAGCTAGAGCTTCACCCACACATCGGCGCACACCACCACCAAACGGCATAAACTCATAAGGAGAGAACGATCGCTCCAGAAATCGATCTGGGTTAAATTGCTGAGAGTCAGGATACAAATCTTCACGATGATGTAATAGATAGATACAACCAATCACAATTGTTTTTGGTTCTAGTTTATGCCCTAATAATTCCGCAGGTTCCTCCACAACTCTAGGGAAAGTCAACATCGCTACAGGATGGATGCGTAAAGTCTCATTACAAACTGCCGTTAAATATGGCAATCGAAAAATACTCATAAAATCAGTGCGATCGCTAATGCTTTCTAGTTCTTTTAAGAGTTTTTGCTTGACATCGGGTAAACGATGAACCCAATACAGCGCCCAAGACATAGCCGTTGCCGTAGTCTCATGACCCGCGAGGAGCAACGCTAAAAGTTCATCTCGCAACTCCTCATCGGTCATAGACTGTCCTTCCTCATCACTCGCCGCTAACAGCATTGACAAGATGTCAGTCCGACTGGAGTCAGGATTAGCTCGCCGTTCCGCTATTTCCAAATAGATGAGCTTATCAATTTGTTTTCTTTGATGGATAAAATTTCCCCAAGGACTCCAAGCACCCATATCTTTTTGGAGAGATGGAAAGAATAGCAATGCTGAAGTTAAAGGAGAAGCAAATAGTTCCGTCATTTTCGTCATCAGCATTTTTAACTGCTGAGAGCGATCGCCATCATACAGACCAAATACTGATTGCAAGATCACCTGCAAAGATATATCTTGCATAGCTTCACGCACTAGAAAAGCCTGATTGGTTGTTTGATTAGCCGTCTTATTGACTAACAAACTATCAAATACTTTTGTGGTCAGGTCAAAAATTAGCTGTCCATAATTTTGCATCCGTGAGCCATGAAACGCTGGCATTACTAATTGTCTGCGCTTTTTATGGCGATCGCCATCTAGCATCATCACTGATGAATTGCCCAATATTGGTTTTAAAAGCTCGTTTAATTCACCTGGAGCGCTAAATTGCTTGCGATCATTAGTCAAAATCTGTTGAATCGCTTGAGGTTCATTCACAAAAACAATAGAATTGCCAAAGCCAATCACCTGAGCTGTAAAAATATCTGGATATTTTTGCGCCGCAGTTTCCATATAGCCAACGGGATCAGCTACCCACTGTATCTGTTGCAAGAGTGGGATTGTATCGATTTGGTTGATTGATTTAAGCATATCTCTATGATATCAAATTTAGAATTTTGCGCCGCTCATGCTAACCTCTGTAGCTACGGTAAACTTATGATGTGTTTAGATTTAGGATCAATATAGTGTCACAACGTACAGCAAGGCAATGGATCATTAATGGCGTCTTAATCGTAGTTACGCTCTCATTTTTGGGCGTTTCACTCGCACCATTGATTGGCGGTTTATTTGCGCCATCTACTCAACAAGCTGCTAATAACCCAGCCCAAAATACCTCGGAGCAAGAACGTCTCAAAATCCAGATCGAGGGATTTGAAGCTGTGCTAAAAAGTGATCCTAAAAATCAAACCGCCTTGATTGGTCTTGTAAATCTCAAAAATCAAATTGGTAATCCTAAAGGCACAATCGAACCACTCCAAACCCTTGCGGACACCTTTCCCGATCAGCCTGAATATCGGATGACCTTAGCTAGAACTTACATCGAACTCAAAGACACCAAAAATGCATCTGCTGAGTACCGCAAGGTTTTGACAACTAAGCCTGGGTTTATTCCCGCCTTACAAAGTATAGTCAGCATCGAGCTAACTGACAAACGCCCTGAAGCCGCGATCGGTATTCTGCAAGATACACTCAAGACGGCCGAAACTGCTAACAAAATCCAAGCAAATACAGTTGATACAAGTTCGGTACGTTGGATACTGGGTGAAGTTTATCGTCAACAAAATCGCTTCGATGATTCGATCTCCACTTATGATCAAATGATCAAAGAAAATGCGAAAGATTTTCGCCCTTACATTGGCAAAGCTCAATTGAAGCAAATCCAAGGTAAAGAAGATGAAGCCAAGAAACTTTTTGATAAAAGTATTGAACTCGCTCCCGCCGAATTTAAAGACGAAGTAAAGCGTCTTGCCGCGCTCTCTCCTCAAAAGCAACCATTTACAAATCCTGCTCAAGCACCTAGTGATGCTCCAGTTAAAAAACCATAAAAAACATAAAAGAAGTGACGCAAAGCGCCACTTCTTTTATGTTTTTTCATGAAAAAGTTTCACCGATCGCACTCCTTGCACCGTTCACAAAATCCCAACCTGATTGTAATTTTTTGCCCGCAGGCTGCAATTCGGTAATTAGCAATAAACCTTGCTTAGTCTGCACCACAAACCCTTTGCCTTTACGAATATCAGATATCTCTCCCATCCGATCAAGATTCTCATTGCCAGCAATAACTTCTGTCTTAGTAATCTTCAGACGTTGACCGCGATAGTCGGTATAGCAATTAGGATAGAAAGCTCGAATCCGATTATGCAGAGCGATCGCTTCTGAGTTCCAATCTATTTGCCAATCCTCACGTCCAATCATCGGTGAGTAGCAGGAAGCTTGATCGTCTTGAAGCTCAGGCGTAATTGTACCTAGACAGCGCAAGGTATCGATTAGCAAATCTGCGCCTAAGTTAGCAAGTTTGACACTTAAAGTATCAGCATTGTCTTCAGGTAAAATCTTCAACTCAGCCTTGAGTAACATTGCGCCCGTGTCGATACCCGCATCCATCTGCATGGTCGTAATCCCTGTGATGCTTTCACCATTAGCAATCGCCCACTGCACTGGAGCTGCCCCGCGATATTTTGGCAATAGGGAACCATGGACATTGATGCAGCCATACTTCGGCATGTTCAATATTTTTTGCGAAAGTATCTGTCCATAAGCGACAACGACAAATACATCTGCGGCAACAGCTTTAAGTTCTTCCAAGACAACTTGATCTTTTTTAAGGCGATCAGGTTGCCAGATTTTTAACTCATGACTTAGATCAAGATGTTTAGCGATCACAGCTGCCTTTACGGGCGAAGGACTGACTTGATTTCCCCTACCCCGTCTCGTATCAGGTTGAGAGACTATACCCACTACCTCGATATCTGGCTCTGACAGTAAGCGATTTAATGTGGGAACCGCAAAGTCTGGGGTTCCAAAAAATACGATACGCATAAGTTATATGATTGGCGATCGCTTTTAATGGGGGTGAAGGGACTTGAACCCATACGACCTTACGGTCAACGGATTTTAAGTCCGTAGCGTCTACCATTCCGCCACACCCCCGAAAGGCTTTGCTATTCTAGCGTGAAATGGGTGAATTTAAGATCAGAAATTTTAAATTTGATCTAAAACCTTCAAAAAGCTGTAGTGCTAAAGAGATCATGATTTTAGGATAAGTGGCGCGATGCGTCACTTATCCTAAACCCAAAAGAGAGGTGGCGCGATGCGCCACCTCTCTTTTGGGTCTGGGTTAGATGTCTTCGTTGTCCCATTTATCTTCGGTATAGCCGAGTTGAGTAGCTGCTGCTTGCTCCTCAGCAGTGAGGTCTTGCCAAATTTTTTCAGCTGATGCAGGGAGATCGTCTTCTCCTTCCCAGCTAGATTGAGTCCAGCCTAGTACGCCCCAAAGTTGTTGATCTTCACTTGGCAGATCGTCCCACTCAGGAAAATCTAACTCATCATCCCAATTTTCTTCATTCCAACCTAATTGAGTCCAGAGAGCTTGTTCGGCACTGGTCAAGTCTGACCAAATTAGTTCACTCCAAAACTCATTAGGATCGCCAGTTACTTCACGGATAGTGGTCATAAAATACCTTTTTGTGTTTTTTTGTAAATTTAGATTTATTTAGATTTACTTAGATTTCATCATAAGTTTTGCTAGCTTCGCTAGGCAACAACTAAAATTTAACCTTTAATATGACCATTAAGTAGCTAGGCACAATTAAATATAAAACCC
>JANXUJ010000193.1 GCA_025356295.1 Cyanobacteriota bacterium | reverse complement strand
ACACGATCTGGTCTTGAGATTTAATCAACTTGACTATTAAGAAGCTTTAGTTTCAAAGTATAGAAGATCGATAAATATTGCACCCGCAAGTAACAGCAACTTCTCGTCAGCGGTCAACTTTATATCGGTAAATCGCACCCTAAAATTATCAGCATTAGTGAAGAATTCTTTAGTCAGCCCCGACCATTTTTTTTCAATGACTGAGACATCTCTCCCTCCTTACGGTTGCGAGTTTCAAAGCCAAATATTTTTCTGCTATTTCAAACTTTTGGCTCACATAAATTGCATTTGCTTCTGCAAGTGTTTGTAAAAAATCACTCATTATCTTTCTACTACTGTTATGGCATTTACAACATGAGTTTAGCGCGATCGCTGATAGGATAAAAGCACTAAAGTGTTACTGCATCGTAAAGCATGGATTTTCAGTCGGTTATTTTGGCGTTACAACAATATTGGAGCGATCGCGGATGTTTGATTGCTCAACCTTACGACATCGAGAAGGGCGCTGGCACGATGAGTCCGCATACTTTTTTGAGAGCGATCGGTCCTGAGCCGTGGAGTGTCGCCTATGTCGAGCCATGCCGCCGTCCCACCGATGGGCGCTATGGACAAAATCCTAACCGCTTGCAACATTATTACCAATTTCAAGTAATTCTCAAACCTTCCCCTGATAATGTGCAAGAGCTATATCTAGATAGCCTGAAACATCTTGGTATCGATCCTGCTGATCATGATGTCCGCTTTGTGGAAGATGATTGGGAATCACCAACTCTCGGCGCATGGGGTGTCGGTTGGGAAGTCTGGCTTGATGGAATGGAAGTCACGCAATTTACTTATTTTCAACAAGTCGGCGGCTTGGACTGTCGCCCAGTTTCGGCAGAAATCACCTATGGCTTAGAGCGTTTGGTGATGTATCTGCAAGGTGTGAACTCGGTCTATGACATTGTGTGGCGATCACACCCAACTTTGGGCGATATAAAGTATGGGCAAGTGCATCATCAAGGCGAAATCGAGCATAGCGGCTACAACTTCGGAAATTTTGGTGGTGAGCCACAGAATTCAGATTTGCTCTTCCAATTGTTTTTGCAATATGAACAAGAAGCAGCGCATTTATTAAAATCCGAACTGGTCTTACCCGCTTTTGATTATGTTTTGAAATGCTCGCATTCTTTTAACTTGTTAGATGCGCGCGGTGTAATTTCGGTAACTGAACGAGTGCGCTATATCGGTCGCATTCGTAACTTAGCCCGACAAGTTGCCAAACTCTACTATGCCCAAAGAGAAGCATTAAGCTTTCCATTAGGTGCAGAGTTAAAAGTTCTAGCCTGAAGAAGCTCTCATCCCTAGCCCCTAAAAGGGTGCGAGATTTTGTGTTTTAGCTACTCTCTCCTATTGCAAGTGGTTGAGATGAGGATATATCTGGCTTCTTATTCTCATCAGGCAACCAATTTAAAAGCGGAAGTGGTAGCAGACTGCTGAGATTGGCAATCAAAATCAATAACCACAGATTATCGAAATTAGACTCAGTGACACCAAGTAAATAAGTCAATCCTGCCCCAATTTGAAATGAACATAAGCCAGCAATATTCAGCACCGACATCAACAGCGCAAATAATGTCGCCTCAATGCCTTCAGGACAGAGACGCGCTGCTAGAACTAGAACGGGCATGAAGGCAATTCGACCTGCAACCGTCAGAATTAAGCTATCACCCAGACTAAACCAGCGATCGCCAATTCCTAGCGATCGATTTAGGTGAGTAACTAGCAATAGACTGGTTAGTCCTAACAGAGTTGAAATAATCGTTGTCCAAAAGAAAATTGTCCGCGTTGGTACAGCTTTAAAGAATCGCTGAAACATCCATACGCCTAGTAATCCTGCCCAACTCGCAAAAAATCTGATCGTGCCGAGAAACTCTGGATTGAAGTTTAGTTCATTGGTAGTGAAATAGAAAAAGGCTGTATCAGCACTTGGCGTGGCTTGCCAACAAAATAAGAAAGCCGCAGGTAGCCAGATCGCTTTATTACTGAAAGCTTGGCGTAGTTGCCCAAGATTTGCTCTGATCGACATCCATTTTTGTGAACTTCGAGACAAAGCTACAGGTTCTGTGTCAGGTGCTAAAGGATCGGGGGCAACAATAAAAATCGCCGACATCGGCGGATCAGCGATCGCAAAAGCCGCAATACCGACTAAAAGCGGTAAAACTGCCGTAACTTCAAAAACAATCCGCGCCCCGAAATGCTCTAACAAATAGCCACTCAAATAAGCCGAACCGATCGCTCCAACTGATGAAGCCATCCAGCTAAATGATTGCAAGGAACCAGCATCGCCTTCAGACTCTAGTCTGGCGCGTTGGACGATTAAAGCATCAGCGATCGCATCTGAAAAAGCCATTGATAGTGAGCCTGTGGCGATCATCGCGATCGCCCAAAATGGCGTTGATACCCACAGTGCCATACTGCTCCACGCAAAAACACCTAAAACGCTTGATAGCAATAAATAGGGGCGGCGGCGATAACCGAAGACAGGAAATCCATCAGAAACCAGACCATATAGCGGCTTAATCGTCCAAGGCAGCATCGTAATTCCGACCATTGAGGCGACTTCGACAGGAGTGAGTCCCAAATCATCTTTAAGGAAGAAGCTCACCGCCAGTTGTGAGAGTGCCATTGCTCCCTGCACAAAATAAATAATCGCGATCGCACTCAACTCTGGGTCAAATGAACGCTCACGCAAGCTTTTGAGCCAGTCTGATTGGATTAGCACTATACGATTGCCCAAATATTAAGAAATTTTAATCGAAGTATCTATTTTAGTCTTTATACGATCATATAGCGTTTCCCCGCCTATGGGGGGTAAACGCCTATACCTCGCTAGATCAAAAGCAGAGAGTGGAT
>JANXUJ010000183.1 GCA_025356295.1 Cyanobacteriota bacterium | reverse complement strand
TCCTTGCAAGTGTGCCGTTGTCACTTGCCATCCACTCCAAATCCCTAGCGGATTGAGGATTTAGACCAGGTGTAGGTAAAAACAGTTTCGAGATCGCCAAGCCCGAAACCAGACCCGATGCTAAGCCAATCATCAGCATCCCCGCACAGAAACCAATGAAGGGCAAGCTAATGGATCGCCAATAACCTTGAGATTCCTGATGCTGTTTGTTTTTGATGATATTCGCGATCGCCTGACTAATCGCCACCTCCTGTTCCTTAACCGCAGTCTCGCGTAGTGTCGCCAGAAAGTCACAGAACTTTTGGGATAGAAATTAATAATAGATAATCTATCAGCAGCTAGTCTAGTCTATTGTAATGTTGGATTGATGGAGAGAGCTTATTGACATGATAAACTAGAATTACTTTAATGGATATCATGAGTTTGCAATGACATATATAGTAGAAAACGAAGTAGATTTTGCAGAAAAATCATTTTATGATCAGTCTTTACTTCAAACAGAGTATATGCAGCACTATCGCGAAGCATATTATCTCTCTAGAGAAAATGGATTTAATCCTAGTCCCTATCGAAATTATCTAAGCATTCTCAATTATCTTAATGAAATTAATCAATATGACAAATCTCATGCTGCAAAATTTGTAAAGCGAATAAAAACCCAACGAAAAATGTGGAAAGATTGCGAAGCTGTCATATCAGAGGTAATTGTATATCACAGTTATCTTCGACTAATCTATGAAGGTTTAATCCGTTCTATCTTACTTGAACCTGATGAATGCGATGTCATAGTTGAGCGTTTTGATGGCTCAAAGTACTATCTTGAAGTTTTTTGTATCATGCCTAATTTTCAGACGGATGAGACAGATGAGAATGATGTTATTGAAATCACAACTCATACCCAAGAAGCAATGGCATCAGTGCGTCAAAAACTTTTGACAAAAATTAATAAACAAAAACAATTTTCAAAAGCCAGAGAAAACTTTGCTGTTATAGAACTTAACGATCCGAAGATTGCCCGTGATTCTACAGTTCTATCATCTTTATCTGATGGTTATAAAATAAACTTTGATTTACAAACTAAGAAGGTAATTAATGAGGGATATGATTGGGAGAAATCAATATTTCAATCGCCTGAGACTAAATTTTTGAAAGGAATAATTTGGTTTCATTTAGGCGCATATCAATATAGAAAGCATTTGGGATCTTAGGAAGCTTTAGCAAGGCGCTTCAGAATAAGCCTGACAAAGCAAAGCTTGAGTCTAGCATTAGCATTGTCGAGAGTTCTGTCGAAGTTTTTAACAAGGCTTTTACATTTTTCTACCCAAGCATTACTTCTTTCAACAACCCAACGCACGGGAATAACGACAAAACCAGATTTTCCCGATGCATCTTTTTCAGCTTTAGATGGCTTTGGTGCAAGTTTAAACTTGATTTTGGTCATAATCTGTGGATAAATCTTCTCTAGTTCTTTGGTGAGATATTCAGGGTTATACCCGTGATCCACCATTATCGTTATCTTGTAAACGTTTACTGGTTTCGATTTGAAATAGTCGATATTTTGCTCAAACATTTCAATCAATCCTCGATCATCAGATACACTTGCTTTGGTACAGTGTGTGAAAAAGGGGAAACCCAGTGTATCTACAGCAAGATGTCGTTTAATTCCGTTAGTGGACTTGTAATGACAAAATCCTTTTGACTCAATGCTTGCGTTACATGTATTTTTGGTGGCTTGTGAATCAACGATGATTAAAGTTGTCCACTTTGGCTTTTTTTTTACTTGTTCTCTTGCCTGTGCATGCAATTCGGTCATGATTATTGCTATTGCCCCTTCAGTACGCCATTGTTTGTAGTGCCAATATACTGTTGAGTAAGGTGGTAGGTCTTTCGGTAAGTCTACCCAAGCACATCCATTCTTCAGTTGATACAGTACTCCGTTTAATATTTCACGCTTTGTCCAATCTGGTGGCTTTGTCTTCTTCCTTTTGGGCAATAGAGGTTCAATGATCTCCCATTCTTGATCACTTAAATCGCTTGTATATCCCATCTCTCAACCACTTTTTCTTCTATTATAAGATCCCAAATGCTTTCTATA
>JANXUJ010000131.1 GCA_025356295.1 Cyanobacteriota bacterium | reverse complement strand
AATGGACTTAATCGATCGCGCTGTGAGAATGGCAGCCGAAGCCGATGAGCCATTGGAAATGAACTTTGTCCGCAAACATGCGATCGCCCAAGCCGAAGAGTTTGGCTTAACGATCAGCCAAGCCGCCACCCGCGTCTTCAGTAACTCATCGGGTTCCTATTCTTCTAACGTTAACCTCGCTGTCGAAAACAGCACTTGGGAAAACGAAGAAGAATTACAACAGATGTATCTATCGCGCAAGTCCTTTGCCTTTGGTGCGAACGTCAGCAACACGCAACAGCGTCAGCTTTACGAAGCATCACTGAAGACCGTTGACATGACCTTCCAAAATCTGGACTCGTCAGAAATCAGTCTCACCGATGTCTCCCACTACTTCGACTCTGACCCCACTAAGCTCGTTGGCAGTCTCCGCAAAGATGGCAAAAAACCTGCTTCTTTTGTCGCGGACACCACAACAGCCAACGCTCAAGTGAGAACGTTAACCGAGACAGTCCGCCTCGATACCCGCACCAAGATTCTCAATCCTAAATGGTATGAGGGAATGCTCAAGAGTGGTTATGAAGGTGTGCGCGAAATCTCGAAGCGTCTTGTGAACACAATGGGCTGGTCGGCAACGGCTGGCGCAGTCGATAACTGGGTTTACGAAGATGTCAATGATGTCTATGTGAACGATAAAGAAATGTGCGATCGGCTCAAAAATCTCAACCCTAATTCGTTCCGTAAGATCGTTGGTACTCTCCTAGAAGTCAATGGTCGCGGCTATTGGGAAACCAGCGAAGAGAACCTCGATAGATTGCGTGAACTCTATCAAGAACTCGAAGACCGCATTGAAGGTGTAGAGTAAAAATTAAAGAGGGCGGCGCATTGCGCCGCCTTTTAATTATTAAGTCCTGATTTTTTATTGGAGGTTATGTGATTCTTTTTCAAGAGATTATTGAAACGATTGAAAGCCTGCCAGTAAAGGATCAGGACTATTTGTTTGAGATGATTCAAAAGCGGAGAACTGCTACACAGAGAAATCTATCAATACCTATGTCAGCCCAAGCACTTCATCCTTGAATTGGCGAAGTCTAGGGTAGAATGAAATCCAGATGGTACTTATTGATGAGTAAAATTATGGCAAAGTTAACTGTGGACTTAGTAACTTCAGCAGATGTTTTGGGAACTACGCCCGATCGCTTTTTGGCATGGTTAAAGCAAGAAGATTCTCAAGGTTTACTTTATTTCAATGACACACCGCAGATTTCTATTTTTACGCTGGCAAAGATTCTAAATACCACGCCTAGAGAATTGGTTGATTTTTTAGAAGAATCCGATCTGGAAGATCGCTTAGATTTGCAAGACGCTCTAGGGGTGATCGCTGAGTCAGAAAGGTTAGGTGAGCAGCCAATTCGTTGGGAGTCGGTAGTGGGAGAGTTAGTTTAGATGTCCTATGAGGTGCAAATATTGCCAAAGGCGGTACGACAGATAAAAGCTTTATCGGTTGATGTTCGTCAGGATATAACGCTCACGATTCAATCCTTAGCCAATGAGCCAAGACCTATCGGAGTTAAAAAGCTATCAGGTGAGAAGAATATTTATCGGATTAGGGTAGGAAATTATCGCGTTCTCTATCAAATCGTTGATAAGGTTTTGGTCGTTGTGGTTGTTTCAGTTGGTCATCGCCGTGAAGTTTATCGCGATCGTTAAATCCACCAACACTAGAAACGTCAGTTCAGGATAATTTGATAGAGGATTTGCCAACTTACCCCGAACTGACGTTAATCGCAGGTAATCCTGAAGCACTCAAATTTTATCACACAAAAATTTATGTAAATTTTTAGTGCTACCGAAATTTAAAAGAAAGCTGTAGCGAAGTTACAATAAACCACTTATGATTATTGCTATGCAAACATTTGGTCTGGACTCATGAATCTTTTACCTGAAGAAGAAATTTTATCAAATAATGAAATCCTAGGTTTGACACTAACTAGCCATAGGATCATATCTCAGACAGATTCATTCAATGCTGGCTTTATGACAAGTATTATGCTGGAAAATGTAGCTTCTATTGCAGTTACAAGATTTAATAATCCTTGGATACTTGCTATAGCAGTTCCTTGTATTCTTACTGGACTCTTATTGGGGAGAGATGCTTATAATGGCACTTTAGCAACTGTTATAATGTTCATAGGACTTTGTTTCTGTATTTCATATTTTTTGTCTATTAAAAAAGTAGTGGAGATTGCTTCTTCTGGTGGTGCAGTTATACGCAAAACTATTTCTAATGATGTCCATATGAAACAAGTACATCAAGTTATTGAAAAGATAGAAGATGCGAAAGACGCGAGATATATGATTGGGAAGTAGCCAGTCGAGTTTTATGAGTGATGAGGGGGGCGATCGTTGTTTGATTTTGAGGGAATAGGCGATCGGGTTTGTGGTTGATGAAGGGGCGATCAGTTATAATTATGATCAATCCAGTAAGTTATATTTACTGCCATGACTAACGCGTTACAATACATCTGTGATTCAGAAGGGCAAACGGTTTCCGTAGTTGTCCCTATTTCTTTTTGGCAAGAAATAATGGCAGAAAGAGAAACTACCTATTTACTCAGCAGTCCAGCCATGAAAAAAAGACTACTTTCAGCTAGA
>JANXUJ010000092.1 GCA_025356295.1 Cyanobacteriota bacterium | reverse complement strand
GGCGCTTTGCGCCGCCACTCACTTCTGGGGTTTTGATTTAAGGGTTTAACTCGTTAATTACTTTGTCGGTTTTGCGGAACTTTAATTCGGGAGGTGCAGCAGGCAAGTCGAGCAGGTCGCGAATAGCTGAGTCTAGTTCTTCAAATCCGAATAGCCCTTCGCGATCAAAACTAACTTTGCCATCACCCGAAATTAGAACTGTCTGTGGGACTGTGCCTTTGTAGTAATAAGCTTCTTCGGTGGGAGCATATTTCTTTTTTTGCAAGTCCAAGCTATCGACAGAGACGGCGATTAAACTAACTGTCTTGCCATAAAAGCCTTGAGCAAGGTTGAGAATCGGGGAAAACCTTTTGCAGTCAGCGCTGTCATCGACATAAAAAACCAGCATCGAAGCTCGTCCCTGCTGAAGTGATTGGGCGAGGCTAATCCGAGGTGGAACTATTGAGCCATTGCCTCCATAGAGAGCGAATATATTGCCGTCATAGTTATCATCAGTAAGCATTGCTTGGATGCTCTGTGGGTTACCAAATACGGTTCCTAATAGTATGCTTACCGCGATCGCTACACAAAGTCCCATACAAACAGATTTTTTCAGCCAGTTTTTCATCATCTTCAACATAAATTCTTCTATAAATAACTATAGATGCTCACGTTGCGAGCATCTACGCAAAAGCCATCTAAAAGCTATATAAAAGAAAAAGCGGCGCAACGCGCCGCTTTTTCTTTTTGAGTTAAAAAAGAGTGTAAATTGCTCTATTTGTCGCCAAAACCATGAGCGCGAATTAGATCAAAAAATTCTTTTTTCATGTGTGGATCATTCCTGAAAGAACCGCGCACGATCGAGTTAACCATTTTGGTTTCAGGCTCTTTGACACCGCGCCATGTCATGCACATATGCTGTGCCTTGATTACAAATGCTAAGCCTTTGGGCTTGATCAAGTTTTCGATCGTATCAGCGACCATAATTGCGGCTTCTTCTTGGATATGCGGACGACTCATCACCCAGTCCACGATCCGATTAAATTTTGAGATGCCAATTACGCGATCGCTAGGGACAATGCCAATCCATGCTTGACCAACAATCGGCACAAAGTGATGCGAGCAAGCCGATCGCACTGTGATCGGTCCGAGGGTATAGATTTCGTCAAGTTCCTTTGCATTCGGGAAATCTGTGACTTTGGGCATCGGATGATAACGCCCTTTAAAGACTTCATCCACATACATCTTAGCGACTCTGCGAGCAGTTTCTTTGGTGTTGTGATCATGTTCAGTATCGATGATCAAAGAGTCAAAAACGCTTTGCATTTTGACTTCGATTTCCTTTTTTAGTTCTTCTCGTTCGCTATCGCTGATGTGATGCGCGATCGTGTCATTAGCAAAGTAAGGGTCTCCAGCCGCGACTACGCGATCGCGAATAATTTGCGAGATTGCTCTTCGGGCAGTTAGAGGTTCAAGGGCTTTTACGGTTTTTGAATCGTTCTCAGAATTGTTAGTGACAGAGCGAGAAATACTGATCGTCATAGTGTGATACTTACTGAATATCCAGTGAATTAATTTAAAACTAAGGAGGTCAAAAAATGTTGAGAAAACAATAATTAAACATCAAAATTTTGAGTTTGAGTCTAATCAAATCTGCCCGCATAAAAGCCGTTTGACTAGTGATTCAAACCTTAAAACTTAATAAATATTCTCCCATATTCGCAGGTCTGTGGAAGTTATTGCTTCTCTCAATAGATTGAACTTTTACAGTCATCGTTTAACATTCCTTTACAATTCTAGACTATTCCTTCGTTGATAAGGGGTGTGTAAAGCTTAAAAAGCTTCAACGTCAGGCATAAGTACTAGTTCGTTGATAATTGCATCGGGCGGAAGATTTACTAAAGTCATGATTGATGCAGCAACGGTAGCAGAGCGGAGCATGGCTGCACGATCAAAACTGGGTGGAACCTTATCGCCGAGGGTATCCCATAGTGGTGTATCGACTGACCCTGGGCAAATTGACATGATTTTGATGCCATGAGGTTGCTCTTCGGCGGCGATCGCTTGAGTCAATCCTAAGAGCGCAAATTTACTAGCAGAATATGCTGCCCAGTTGGGAAAGCCTTGTTTACCAGCGATCGAAGCCACATTGATGATTGTGCCGCTTTTTTGCGATCGCATCGTGGGCAATGTTGCTTGTAAGCATTGGAATACGCTGGTGAGATTGAGATCAAATAATTTTTGCCATTTAACCAGTGGCATATCGATTAGTTCGCCAATGTAAGCCATTCCTGCGTTGTTAATCAAGATATCCACCCCATTCATATCGGCAATGATATTTTGAATTTGAGTCGAGACTTGAGATATCTCACCTAAATCGATCGCATAGCCTTTAGCATGGCTACCTGCGGGGAGTTCACTCAGAATATGATCGGGATTCCGACTAACGAGGCTGACTTGTGCGCCAGCTTGCAATAACATCAGAGCGACTTCTTTGCCAATGCCACTACTCGCGCCAGTGACGATCGCTTTCTTACCTGATAGTTTTCCTTCTGAGTTATTTGATACTGTGTCTGACATGATTTAATTTATTTTCTTTTAGTCTAAACCCAGAAAGCAAAAAGGGG
>JANXUJ010000089.1 GCA_025356295.1 Cyanobacteriota bacterium | reverse complement strand
GCTAGTCCTGTGTCGCAAATCTTGATCGAGCGATCGCTGATTGGCTGGAAAGAGTACGAGCTAGAGGTGATGCGCGATCTCGCCGATAACGTGGTGATCATTTGCAGCATCGAAAATATTGATCCGATGGGGATTCATACGGGCGACTCGATTACAGTTGCACCTGCTCAAACTTTGACTGATAAGGAGTATCAGCGCTTGCGTGATTACTCGATCAAGATTATTCGTGAAATTGGGGTTGAGACGGGCGGCTCGAATATTCAGTTCTCAATCAATCCTGAAAATGGCGATGTGGTCGTGATCGAGATGAATCCTCGCGTGTCGCGTAGTTCGGCGCTTGCCTCCAAAGCCACGGGCTTCCCGATCGCTAAATTTGCCGCGAAACTTGCAGTTGGTTATACATTAGATGAAATTTCTAATGACATCACTAAGAAAACTCCTGCTAGTTTTGAGCCGACCATTGATTATGTAGTAACCAAAATCCCTCGCTTTGCCTTCGAGAAATTCCCAGGGTCTGAGCCAGTACTAACCACACAGATGAAGTCAGTCGGTGAAGCGATGGCGATCGGGCGCACTTTTCAAGAGTCCTTCCAAAAAGCGTTGCGATCGCTAGAAGTTGGTCGCTTTGGATTTGGCGGCGATCGCGAAGAAACTTTACCTGATCTCGATAAAATTAAGTACAGTTTGCGAGTTCCTAATCCTGATCGCATTTTCTCAATTCGCGATGGATTTTTGTCAGGCTTATCTGTGCAAGCAATTTTTGAACTGACAAATATCGATCCTTGGTTCTTGCAAAAAATGCGCGAGATTACCGATGTCGAGCTTTCGCTGAAGGGTCGGAAGCTGGATAGCATTCTCAAAGAAGAGATGCTGGAAACAAAGCGAATGGGCTTTAGCGATCGCCAGATTGCCTATCTGACAGGTACTAATGAAGATGTCGTTCGCAGCTATCGTAAAGGTTTGGGCGTGATTCCTTCCTATAAAACTGTTGATACCTGCGCGGCTGAGTTTGAAGCGCTCACTCCCTATCACTATTCTACTTATGAAGAAGAATCAGAGATTTTACCTTCGACTAAGCGTAAAGTGATGATTCTTGGTGGAGGACCAAATCGAATTGGACAAGGAATTGAATTTGACTATTGCTGCTGTCATGCTAGCTATGCCCTGCAAGCCGCAGGTTTTGAGACAATCATGGTTAACTCCAATCCTGAAACTGTCTCGACTGATTACGATACTAGCGATCGCCTGTACTTCGAGCCATTGACCCGCGAAGATGTATTAAACATTATCGAAGCCGAACAGCCTGAGGGTGTGATTATTCAATTTGGTGGACAAACTCCACTCAAGTTGTCGGTTCCACTTTTGAAATATCTTCAAGATACCAACTCTACTACTAAGATTTGGGGGACTTCGCCTGACTCGATTGATATGGCGGAAGACCGTGAGCGCTTTGAGGCAATTTGTACTGAGATTGGGATTACTCAACCTCAAAATGGTTTAGCTCGCTCTGAAGATGAAGCGGTGGCGATCGCGCAACGTGTGGGCTATCCCGTAGTTGTGCGTCCTAGCTATGTTCTGGGCGGGCGTGGCATGGAAGTGGTTTACTCCGATGCCGAACTCGAAGACTACATGCACCGCGCCATGATTATCGAGCCAGAACATCCTGTACTGATTGATCATTTCCTTGAAGGTGCGATTGAGGTTGATGTCGATGCGATCGCTGATCAACTTGGTAATGTCACTATCGGCGGCATTATGGAACATATCGAAGAAGCAGGGATTCACTCTGGTGATTCCGCTTGTTCGATTCCCACATTCTCTTTGCCTCCTGAAGTTCTTGCCACAATCCGTAAATGGACAATTAGCCTCGCCAAGTCACTTAAAGTAATTGGCTTGATGAATATCCAGTACGCGGTACAGTTGAATAACAACAATCTCAAGGAAAGCAAAGTCTTCATTCTTGAAGCCAATCCTCGCGCCTCGCGGACAGTTCCCTATGTCAGCAAAGCGATTAATGTTCCTCTCGTTAACTATGCTTCGCGGATCATGGCTGGCGCAACTCTTGCCGAGCTTGGTTTAACCGAAGAAGTAATTCCTAAACATATCTCGATCAAGGAAGCCGTACTTCCCTTCGCCAAGTTTGCAGGAACCGATACGATTTTGGGACCAGAGATGCGATCGACTGGCGAAGTCATGGGTATTGATACTGAGTTCGGACGTGCCTTTGCCAAAGCTCAAATTGCCGCAGGAACTCATCTGCCACTGGAGGGAACTGTATTTCTCTCAGTCAACGATCGCGATAAAAGTGGTATTCCTTCAATTGCGGAATCCTTTATAGAACTTGGCTTTAAAATCGTGGCGACTGAAGGAACTTATAAAGTCTTGCGCCGTAACAATATTGAGTCGAAGCAAGTTCTCAAAGTTCATGAAGGTCGTCCCCACATTGGTGACTCAATGAAAAATGGTCAGATTCAATTGATCATCAATTCACCGAGTGGTGAAGAAGCAAAGCTTGATGGCAAAATGATTCGGCGCACGGCGTTGTCTTACAAGATTCCTGTTATTACCACCCTTGCAGGAGCAAAAGCGGCGATCGCCGCAATTCGCTCTCTCCAAACTGGATCAATTACGGTAACTGCGCTGCAAGATTACGCTTAACTAACTAACGTGAGTTCAGGATAGCCCCGCAATTTATTGCGGGCTGCCACATGCCAAAAATTAACCCGAACTCACGTTAAATAGAGGATTTGAAATTTCCCTGATTTCTTCTAAAATCACCTAGTTCCATAATCACCTAGTTTCATTAATAATCTTATAGCTTCTATCACTGGCTTACTGGGGCTTAAACCAAAAAAACAAGTCTCTCGTTCCAGTAAGGCTCTGCCCGAAAAATAAGAGGGTTGCGAAAATATTCAATATAATATGCACTTTTCTCCAGCGATTTTGGCGATCTTGATATATATCTTGGACGATCGCTACTGAAAAAATCATCAGTAAAGCTGAAGCTATCCCGTAATAGTAATGTGAAAAAAACCACTCGCTATCTTTTCGATAAATCTCTGGTTGAGAACCGATAACAATAAGTCCCAGACCAGCGAGAGTAGCAAAGGTTCCGCGCCATAATTTACTGGTGGACTGATAGAGAAACACCATCGAAGCGATCGATCCGAGAAACAAAAGCGCAACTAAAGCAACCCGAAATGGCTCTTTAGTTAGACTATCGTGAGCTATCATCTTGGAGACAATTGGAAAACCCATACCTAAAAGTGCTACTCCCACTACCGAACCAGTTAGCCAGTATCCGATCGCTAGATGTTCCGAACCAACAGTCGGAGGGATTTTGCTCTTGACTCCACTTGCCGATTGCAACCGTCGTTGACGGGTTAACCAAGAACGATTGAGTGCAATTCCAATTAAGGGAAATACAATCACGATCGCGATGATAGGATGCAACAAAGTAAAAAAATATTTTAGTTCCATGGGAAGAGTCAACTAAGTTTTAAGCTTAAATTGTAGTAGCATGATGGGTCTGATTTCGCTTATTGCAAGATGAAACCCATTAAGTATAATTGTAAGTAAAATTATTTAACTTCGTTTGGATCGCTTCAATATAATTTACTTAAACCCATTCTTCGTGAGGCAATGGAAATGAATATGGGTTTTCGAGGTCT
>JANXUJ010000078.1 GCA_025356295.1 Cyanobacteriota bacterium | reverse complement strand
CGATGGGTTGTAAAAATTTGTAATGTCAGCCATACAAGCAGGGTATTTATAGAGATAAAATTAGCAAGAATAACTTTAGAAATTTAGACTGATAAAGTTATTGACAAAATTAGGGTTAAGCGGTAACTTAAGTTAAAGGACGTGATTATACCGCATCTGCGATAGAATTACAAGTTATACGTCACAACTTAACCTAGGGAAAGAATTGATAAATCTAGAACGTCTGCTGTGGACAAAAAATGTAAAACCTGCCAGTGGTTGGGCTTATTGTGAGTTTGAAAAAGGCAAATTATTTAAATTGGCTTGGAAAGACGATGAAGCCAATGCCAATAGACCCGAAAGATATGATTTGATCCTGCTTCGACAACATGGATATGTCACACATCTCGTAAAAGTTCTAAATCGTCAAACTGAACATGATGACGATCCAAATGTGTTCAACATCTACCGCATTGTTGAAGTGGTCTGGTCTATCGGTGGGACGAATCCTCCCCCTTCATTGAAGGCAGATTTGGTTTTTGATTACCCAGAAGTCCTCGCTTACATGGGCGGCGATGCCATGAAACTGGAAGAACTTCCCACATTCACAAGACGTTGGGCTTCAGATCTTTCTGCTTTCCAAGCCCATGTCCAATCAAAACTTTCAGCCATTTAAAAGCATATCTCGCCTTTTTACTTGCTATGATGAATATGTAAAGATTGTACGCTCCGCCATGAAATATCCTCTTCATACTCAATCTAAACCTGTTTCAGGGCTTGCTGCTAAGAAACTGCTAGAAGCGATCGACTCTGGTGGGGCAGTTGTCAATGATCGTATGCTTGCTCTTGCAAAACGTATTGCTGCCCATCGGCGAAAAGCGCAGAAGCATGGCTAATTCTGGTAAATTCGATGGAGTTAATTTCTCCCAAATCAATATTGAATTGCTAACCCCTGAACTCCGACAACTTGGTCAGGGGTTTCGCTGTGTCAGGGGAGAGTTTGTCACCTATTGGAAACAGGGACGAATTCAACTGGAAACCGAGGCGCATCTTTGTCAATGCTGGATTGCTAGAGTTGAGGATGCTCTAGCTGGTTACATTACACTTCTAGCGGATAAGTTAGAGGTTGAAGATACTCTACTGATTCAAGAAGGTGTGAAATATCGGACTTTTCCTGCCGTCAAGATTGGGCTGCTTGCTGTTGATCGCCGTACAAAAGGGCTTGGACTAAGGTTTATGGAGTGGGCGATAGATTATGTGATTACCGAAGTAGTACCAATCATCGGCGTTAGATTTATTACTGTAGATGCACTCTACGATTTTGATGTTGAGCCAGCTTATGATGCATCTGGCTTCTATGAAAAGTTAGGGTTCGAGTTTGCTGATCCTACCGAGTCTCTACCACCAGTCAACCCATATCGTACAATGTATCTAGATCTGAAGCCGTTGATGGAAGCACTTTCTATAGAAGAATCAGACGAAGATCAGCTATAGTTCTTGCAAAGAGCCGTATAACACTGCGTTGGAGCCGACTTTTGAAAAGAGATGCTTAAAAACTAAAGTTTGTCTATGGCGGCTCAACTAGACCGTTAGGCTGAAATTCTACTTTTTAACACAGTCAATTAAAAATGAAGTCAGAAAATATCACAGTGGTTGAAGAGAGTTTGGGCTATACCTTTTTGCACAAGGATCTCCTAATTCGAGCGCTTACACGGAAAGCATTTGCTCAAGAAGAGCAGCAACAGGGTAGACATTGTGAGGATCAGGAAGTTTATAGGATTCTTGGAGATGCAATATTGAAAGCAATTCTTGTTGAACTACTTATTGAAAGCGGACACAGCAGTCGGGAAAGTATCACAAATAAAAAGATCGAGCTTGAGAAAAGAGAAAGTTTGGGGAACTTGTTTCGAGATCTTGGTATTGCATCATTTATCCGTTTTGGTTTAGGTGAGCAAAAGCAAGGCATAGCTCAACAATCTTCCGTGTTAGGAGAAACCTTTGAGGCTCTAATTGCAGCAGTTTATCTAGATAAGAAGAGTTACGAAACTACCAAGAATCTGATAGCGAAATTATTCAGTTCTCAATTGTCTTAGATTCATATTTTTTGGAAAAGGTATCTAACGTGAAAAAAGCTTGGCTGATAGGAACTTTTGGTATTTTATCTTCATTCTATCTATTGTCCGCTTGTAGCGCCAGTAATCAATGGGTGTATGTCGCACAAGACTCCAGAGGATACAAATATCACTTCAACAACACTACAATCCAAAAGCAAGGTGATAATGTCATCTACGATCAGATGATTATATTTTCTGTCCCTCAAAATGGTATGACAGCCAGTACTAGCCAACTTACAGGCAGTTGTAAAACTAGGGTAGTTGCCGAAGACAAGCAAGCCGTTGTTGTGAATGGTCAAAGTAAACCCCTCACAATGACTATGAAGGGTGGAACAATGCTTTTAACAGAAAATACTGAGATGGGTAAGGTGTTAACTGCTGTGTGTCAGTTCAAAAAGTAGTGAGATCAGTGATCTTGTGTGCGTTAATGAAATGTAACGAACCTTAGTATAATGTTCAGAATTCGTGCGTTACGCTGACACTAACACACACTGCATTTGCTGTACCCTAAACGGGATAAGTTATTAAGACTAATTGTTGGAACTGAATCACAGCAAAACTTGCTACAATAGCTATATGAAATTTGAGTGGGACAAAAATAAAGCAGTCAAAAACTTTGCAAAGCATGGAGTTTCATTCAATGAGGCAGAAACTGTCTTTGATGATCCGCTTTACGTTGACTTCTATGATCCGCACCACTCGGACAACGAAGATCGCTACCTTATTGTCGGTGAGTCAAATCGAGGACGTTTGTTGATTGTTTCATACACAGAGAGAAGAGATTCAATTCGCATTATCAGTACAAGAGAAGTCACAAGATCGGAGCGTGAAGCATATGAAGAAGGCTGAATTAGAGATGGAAGATGATCTTCGAGATGAATATGACCTAAAAAATCTGCGCGTGAGGAAGCTAGGCTCAGGGCGAAAAAGTTTTGGTGGGTCAACGGTGCGCCTAGAACCCGATGTAGCAGAAATATTTTCTAGTGCAGATGCAGTTAATGAAGCCCTAAGATTCTTGATCAAAGTAATGCAACAAAACCAGCTACCTACGTCCACGGCACAGCCTAACACTGCGTTGGAGCCGACCCAACCAAAAGCGATCTTCAAAAGCTAAAGATTATCTGAGGCGGCTCAACTAGACCGTTAGACAATGCAATCAGTTAGGTTAAGGAGAGTCAAGTCAATATGCTAAATATCAGCAAAAGTACCAAATTCAAGTTCTTTATTGGATTTAGTGCCCTAACATTTAGCCAGTGCATAGATGCAGGATCTTCGTACGCTCAGAATGCTTATGCGAAACAGCAGTATAACCAAACAAACGTAGGAGGGTATTTTCAATCAGTCAATGGTCAAACGGATTTGTCTCCGCCTTCATTTGATCCAAACGAGAATATTTTCGTTACGAAAGAAATGTGGTTATTAGATGCGTCTGGCAACTGGGTGGAAACTGGAAGTGTTAAGGGGTATACTGCACCAGATGGAATCTCAGCAACTATTTATTGGGCTGGAGAGTATTATGCTCGCCAAAAGATTGTCAATGGAAATCCAGTTTATCAGAGAAAATTCATCGGTACCAGCGGGTCAACTGGTTCTAAGATCTTCCAAATTAATGTTGGGACAGCAAGTGGAAGCTCTTATTCATGGGATTTCTATCTAAATAATACCTACGCAGGTAGTTTTGATTCTCCTAATAGTAATTTTCCCTATGCACAAGTTGGCATTGAGACTAATAATGGTTGCTCAAACTATAGTAATGGAACATATGCAGATAGTCTATACATTCTTACTCCAAGCAAGACTTGGGCAAAATGGGGAACCACCGTAATTGATGGAGACAACAAGAAAGTTGCAGCTTGGGACTCGGTATATAGCTCAGCAAATCAACGCATTACTTTCTTTTCTGGAGCTAAACCTTCAAGCTGTCCCTAGTTTCGCTCTTGTATCTTGTTCGGAAACAACGTTTTATCTTGCTCAGGAAACCTCGATTAATTTTTTGGAGAATATGCACATGAATAGTGTACACAAAATGTCAGCTAGTTTACTAGCTTCTTTACTTACTTATGAGCTAGCATTACAATCGCCTGTTTACGCCGACACAGGAAGCTTAAGTATCTCAAATATAATTATTTCACAACTCGGCAAACCTCAAGATAAGCCTGATAAGGCTAATCGCCTAAGAGAAAGATTGCCTGGAAACAGAAATATACCTGTGTCTAAATTTCTTGGTAAAGAACATTTCCAGAGCAAATTGAGGAAAGATCTTGGTGCGGAACTCAAATCTTTTGAGTTGATGACCTACCAAGCATATATTGACAAATATACTCAAGGAGAAACAGGAGTCACTGACATTTCAAGTGAGAGAATGGTTGCTGTTTTGGAAATTTCTTTCCCCAAAGGACTTAAGGCTGATAATGCTGAATACTCAACAGCAGTCGTTAGGAGCGTAAGGGATGCTGTAAATGGAGAATTGATTGAGTATGAGATTTCTGGAGAGGTAACTGATAAAAGTAGCTTAAATAGAGTAGTAACACCCTAGAACTTAAATTTCGGAATTTCAACTCTTACATTCAGTCTATGTCCTGATTTTTTAATTCAGTGTTCTCAGCTTTGGATGTATGTCTTTCAGTGGTAGTAGTTGAGGAGGTGGTAGGGCGGTCACGTTCATCTAGTAGGCTAACCTATCGTACTGATGGAAGTTGCTCTACTCTGCTGGTCTAACTAGTGTATGCAGCGGAACGGATCGTTACTCTTATGGTACGCTTATTTTGCATCGCCGTCCGCTGATACCTGCCGTTATACCGAAACAAAAAAGCTCGTCAAAGTTATCTGTTTTCAGCCAAGATTAGGCCCTCAAAAATGAATTACTTCGTTGATGAGTTCCGAGAAGTTATTGGCGATCGCGAAGATAAATAATAATTAAGCGATCGGGGCATAACAAATCGTTGGAGCGGACAGAATTGTAATATCGTAGTTGAAAGCGAAAGTTAATTTCTGCCGCTCAACTAGACCGTTATGCTCGGAGATATTTAACTAACTCATTGCAACTATTACTATAACTAACCATGAAAATTGAGCCTAGCGGATTGAAAGATTTTTATAGAGTCATAAATCCTGATCCATCTTTAAACTTGGAGGAGATTTATCTGAGTAGTGAAGTTATAAAATACTTGGAAAGTCAGGGAAAACTTGGATCATTGGAAGATATGCTTTTCCTAATTAATTTATCTAATGAAGAATGGGAAATTTCAGATCCATATCCAGTTGGAACACAAGCATCTATTGTTTTCTACGTTCAAGGAACATTGCAGCAACAAGATAATAGAATATTGTGTATTAACCCCAGTTAAAAATTGATTGTTACCGCTCAATTCAACCGTAATACTTCAATAAAGAACTCAAGACTGACCGAAAATGTATGACGCTAGAGAAATTTTCAACATATAAAAACTATTTGCAATGGTTTTGCAAATCAAACCCTTCGATGACACCATTTACCGAAGAGAAATTTTATAAGTCATGTCGGTATGAGCCAGAGGAAATATTTGAAATTAATGAAATGAGCCTGAAGCAGGCATATGATCTTCTTGGCTGTGAAATGAATATGAATAATCATGAGATTAAACTTACATATCGTAAAAAGTGTATGGATTTTCATCCTGACAAATTAGCAAGTAAGGGGTTACATCCAGAATTTATAAGGTTTGCAAATGATCAGATGATAAAGCTGAACGAGGCATATGAAGTCATATGTAATTTCCGCAGTCGCAAAATAGAAACATCTTAACGCTTGTGCATCCAGTGACAGGTTACGTTGAATGGGCAGGGTTCGATCTTTATGCCTAAAAAGTAATTAACTTGTGTTAGATTCGTAATAACCAAATCCAAAAGGCATTAAATCCAAATTATGAAATACAGGGTTTTAGTTGAACAAGATGAAGATGGAGTTTTCATTGCTGAAGTCCCATCATTGCCTGGATGTATTTCCGAAGGTCATACCAGATTAGAAGTGATTCAAAGCATTAGGGAAGCAATCACCCTTTACCTAGAAAGTTTGGAAGCTCATGGTGATCCCATCCCCCCAGCAATTTCTGAAGAGCTTGTAGAAGTTTTCGCATGAGTCGTTTACCTCAAGTTTCAGGAAAGAATGTAGTCAGAGCCTTGGAAAAAATAGGCTACGAAAAAGATAGGATGCGGGGCAGCCATATAATCTTGCGTCAGACTGAGCAGCCCCATCGGAGAATAACAGTCCCAGATCATGACCCAGTTGCCAAAGGAACTCTAAGAGCAATTATTAGAGAAGTTGGGCTGACTGTGGGAGAATTTATAGACTTGCTACGAGACTAAACAAAAATGCGGCATAACAAATCACTGCACCCGACCGTAAGTTAAGTTATTCATACCATCCAGAGTCAATGACGGCGGGTGAGTTCAACCGTTAGGCTTCCATGTCATAGGGTTAGGATTTTATCCACCATCTAATCTTGAATTAGATTTCATGTGAAGTCGAGCATCATTGCCAATCAATTTTCAGAAAAAGGTCATAAATTATATGTGGGGTGCAGCAATTTTGGGTGGAGTCGGTGCATTGATTGGCGGTCCAATTGGTGCGGGTATCGGTATTGCTCTTGGAGATGCACTTTTTGATTCCCCTGAACAGCCAGAAGAAATGTCCGAAGAGGAATCGGGTGTAGCCTACTTTGTCTGTTTTTTCGCAAGCTTAGCAAAAATAGCTAAAGCAGATGGTCGTGTGACTCAAGAAGAAATTCAAGCGGTTCAAAAAATACTTCAGGAGATGGAGCTTGATCAAGATGCAAAAGACTTTGCAATTAAAGTATTTCGGGAAGCCAAAGATAATGGGCGTTGCACAAATGAAAGATGAATGAGTAAATATAAAGATAACGAGTTTAAGCAATGAAAACCCATGAAATGTCCAAAGTGTGGTTCATCCCATATTCGTAAGAACGGGAAACGAGGAGACAAACAAAATCAGGTGTTGCTGGCTTAAGTATGAAATAGATAAATCTCAGAAATTATAGGTTAGTCTAAGTCTGACTTCTAAGCTTTAAGAAATCTTTGCTTCATACTTAAATCAGCAACGCCCGAATTGAATACCGCAGCATTTCTTCCGATTTTGAATAACATAAAGTTTTGCGG
>JANXUJ010000057.1 GCA_025356295.1 Cyanobacteriota bacterium | reverse complement strand
CTAAAAGATAGAGCGCTTAGCGCTCTATCTTTTAGGGGTTTAGCTTAGATGCGAAGAGTTCGATTTATCTTTTTGCGATCGCAATTCTTTTGCTCTAATGCGTTGCCAGACTTTGAAACAGGCATAAACCATTAATAAAGTACTAATCGCGGCATACGTCCCTCCCGCAGGCATCCCTGAAACTGCCATCGCAATACTACCAACCCAAATAGTAAGCGCATAGATAAATAAAACTGTGAGACGTTTTGACACACCTGCTTTGACAAGACGATGATGTAAATGTTGATTTCCTGCGGTCATCGGCGACTCACCTCGACCAAGACGCTGCAAAATCACCACAGTCGCATCCACAATCGGCACGGCAAGAATCATATAAGGCATAATGAGCGCAACCGTAGCCACAGCCTTGACAAGCCCAATAATGCTCGCCCCCGCCAGCGTAAATCCAAGAAAGTATGCACCGCCATCGCCCATAAATATCTCGGCGGAACTATTAGGCTTAAAGTTATATCGCAAAAAGCCCAAACATCCACCCGCTAGAGCCGCTGCAATCAGCGCCGCGGCAGGTTGTTGCATAAATAAACTGGTGATTAAAATTACGGCGGCAGCGATCGTGGTCACACCTGCGGCAAGCCCATCAAGTCCATCTAACCAATTGATTGCATTTGCCATGCCTGAAAGCCAAATCATGGTGATCGGCAAGCTAAACCAACCAAATTTGATGAGACCAATGAATGGCACTGATATAAAGTCAATTCTTACGCCGACACGCCAAGCTGCTGCGGATACGGCTAACTGAGCAATTAATCGGGGTAATGGCGGTAAGTTAAAGAGATCATCAGCAAAACCAATTAAGAAGAAAGCGGCTCCGCCAATAGTTACACCCCATATTTCATATTCTCTTGTTTGTGGCAATAGCCCAAACCATCCGATAGCCCAAACCAGTAACAGTGCGGTGACACTTCCTAAGAAAATCGCTACGCCACCGACTCGTACAACTGGGGTGGTGTGCATTTTTCGACTATTTGGTTTGTCTACTAATCCTGCTTTGAGTCCAAAATGACGAATAATCGGTGTACTCAGCCACACCACGATCGCAGATACTGCAAAGGCGACCAAGTAAGGAATTGCAGTTGGATGCAGCATTGCAAGAGTTAAGATTGAGTATTTGGATTTAGCAAATTTATGTTTGCAAGCATAGCACTGGATTGCCTAAACACATACTTTAAAATACTTTAAAAACAGACTTTAAAAAATATCTCTAAAAGCCAGAAGATAAGAGGCGCGCAATGTGCCACCTTTTATGTTCTGGCTTTTAATTTTTTTAGTAATCATCGTGTTAAGATTATAAGCCGTGTAAAAAATTTTCATTAGTAAGTAAGCATTAGGGATTGGTTCATGAAAGTTGTTAGCTCCCTCAGATCGGCAAAGACTCGCCATAAAGACTGTAAAATCGTGCGTCGTCGCGGCAGAATCTATGTCATTTGCAAGTCAAACCCAAAGTTCAAGGCTCGTCAAGGGTAATCAACGATTTTTCGTTATTTATCAAAACAAAAAAGACCATCACAAAGACTACCTAAGTGATGGTCTTTTTTGTTTTAAAAAGCTGATCAACCCATTAAACTTCTGGGTTGATCAGCTTTTCAAACCATGCCTCTAAGCGATCGCCCCATACTTCTAAAGAATATTCAGCTTCCACTTGCTGACGACAGGTAAGACGCTCGATCTGATCTAGTTGAGCGATCGCTTCAACTAAGCCCAATACACTTCCCATTTCCACTAAAAAGCCTGTCTTGCCATGTCGGACTATCTCTGTGAGTCCGCCACTGCGGTAAGAAATCACTGGCACACCACACGCAAATGCCTCAATTGCCGCATTGCCAAAAGCTTCAACCCAACGCGGTGTCATTAGCAAAGCACTAGATTGTCCTAGTTTTTGTTGTAATTTATCAGTGGATAGGAATCCTTCATAGTGAATCTCGGCATTAGGAAAAGATGCTTTAATCTGTTGCCAATAACCTTGATCTTGAATCAATCCAAATACATGTAAAGCTAATCCTGTAGTTTGTGCGGCTTCAGCAGCATCTTCTAAACCCTTTTCTGGTGAGATACGACCTACCCATGCAAGACTGGGTTTTTCGGGCTTAGCGACAAAGTTGTATTGGGTTAAGTCGATCCCTTTGCCCATGATCATCAGGCGATCGCCATTACTAAATGTGTCGGCACAGGCGCGAGTATTAACAGCGATCGCATCAGGAAAAAGCTTTGAGATTTTGCTGACCATCGCATCCATTACAGGAGAAAGTGACGACATACTGATCCAATGTGCGATCGGACAATTGAAAAACGGCGTGAGGTAAAGGGGGAGCCAATCATAAGCAAAATTAAATAACAGATCAAATTGATCTTGTACTTCTCTGGCGTAGTTCCACATATTCTCTAAAACAGAGTTTTGTGGAAGTACAACCATATTCGCACCGACTTGAGTTTGGGCTGAAGTCTGCATATTACCCGCAATTTGAGTTAGCTTAGCCACGTCAGTTACTGAACCTTCAGGAGCAACTATTTCCACTTCGTGACCTTTAGCAATCAGAGCTTTTGCGGCATTTTGCAAAGTCAACTCCACGCCGCCGCCGACACCAGAGCCTAAAGCTCCCACGGGAGTCGATAAAAATAGTAATCGATATTTTTTTTTAGTCATTCTTTAATCATTTTTCAATTCATTCCTATTAAACCTTTAGTGAGGCGCTTAACGGCGGCTCCAGCCACGTCACGATAACGCATTTCTCCACAAAGTATTTTTCCCATCCGCTGACTGGCACTGGGACGCTTTACTCCCATCTTGTAACCAAAACTAGGAATACGATAGAAAATATTCGCAATCCGCTTCGCCCACACCATGTCTTCACCCCATTCTTCTTGAACTTTGAGGGTATATTGCTTGAGCGCGTCAATATTACCTGCGATCGCTTCATCGATCGCCTGACCTGCCAACATTCCCGTTAAGAGCGAAGGGCGAATCCCTTCAGCAGTAAAAGGATCAACCATACAAGCAGATTCCCCCGTGAGCAATGCATTTTGAGTATGGAGTGGTTGGTTGCCATCCCATGGACAGATAGGATGGTCAAATTGCTTTATGGAGGTTATATCAATGCCATATTTTTGAGCATAGTCTGCACCAAGCTCTTTGAGATTTTGTTTTTCACCACCGATAAATGTACCCGCACCAATGGAGTAACCATCAGCTTTTGGACAGTTCCAAATATAACCATTTTGAACAGAGCCAAAATCAAAGTAAATGGTGTCAAGGTCAAGGCTAGAGTGAAGTGCTTCTGCTTCGAGAGCGACTCCCATGCGGCGCTTACGTTCTTTAAATCCTAGCCACTTTGCCATTGAGCCTTTCGCACCATCGGCGGCGATTACATATTTGGCTTCAAAGATATCATGCTCAGTTTTGACTAACCAGCGATCGCTTTTCCACTCAATTCCTAAAACACTGGTACGATCACGAAGTTCGACACCTAATTTTTGAGCTTGCTGCACAAGGTAATGATCAAAAATATCGCGGCGCACCATCCAGACTGGTTCCTTTGCTTCTAGCGCAATTATTTCTGGATCGCCCATTTGCCATGTATAGCAAATTTTGTTGATCTTTAGCGAAACCGCAGGTGAAAAATCAAAGTCAAACCACTCTTGTACAATCGGTGAAACGCCACCACTACAAGGTTTATGTCGAGGCAGACTCTCTTTTTCGAGCAACAAAACCGAGCGTCCTCGTTTTGCTAGATGGTAAGATGCTGAACCGCCTGACGGACCAGAACCCACAACAATACAATCGTACATAGGATAAAGAAATTAGGGGTTGATTAAAAGTGCAGACAAAATATACATGATTTTAGCGCTTCCTTGAAACTTTATAATCGTAATCACGATTAAAAGCCTAATAGTTTCAGCAGGATATTATAGAATGAGCTATGAGATATCTCATTCTATAATATCAATTTGGCTGCAAGCATTTATGAGATGGAATAACTTTAAGAAATTAATTGTTAATATATTGACGGCTGGCAAAGATAATTCTGTACTTACTAATCAACTAACTTTAGAAGATGCGATCGCTAAAATTGACTGGCTTTTTGGATGCGATCATATTTTAAACAAAGTAAATCACAATATCAATGTGTCGTCTTACTACACTCAAAGTGAGTGGGGTTATAAAACCTTTCACTCGGAACAGGATGCTGTCCATATGGCGTTAAATTTTAATGGTGTTTTCGATCCAAATGATTACTATGTTCAACCGAAAATAGTTGCTACACAAATTAGTAATCTTGGCGCTAAAGATGTTTTGGAGTTAGGATGTGGCAAAGGTTTTAATAGTTATTTTTTAGCACAACAATATCCAGAAGTACATTTTACTGGTGTCGATCTTACTCCTTTGCATATTGAGATAGCAAGTCAAAAAGCTGCTACTCTCAGTAACCTAAATTTTAAGCAAGGGAATTTTAATCAATTAGAATTTCTCGATGACTCGTTTGATATCTTGTTTGCAGTGGAATGTCTATGTCATGCACCTCAAGCCAAAATACCATTAGCAGAGATTTTTCGTGTATTGCGCCCAGATGGGCAATTAGTTGTATTTGACGGTTTTCGTAACCTCAAGCTCGAACAATATTCTAAATCATTGCAAATAGCAACTAACCTTACGGAAATATCGATGGCGGTTGAGAATGGGTTTGGGGAAATTCAAGATTGGACTGACACTGCAAAATCTATTGGCTTCCATATCCAAACTATTGAAAATATTTCCTTTGCAATTCAGCCAACTTTATCAAAGTTACAAAATTTATCTTTAAAACTTTTTTGTTTATCTTGGAAAGCAAAATTATTAGTTTATTTATTGCCCAAATATTTAACGATAAATGCGATCGCTGGTTTGTTAATGCCTTTTACCTTTAATCCTGAATCAGGCTCCTTGGGATATTATAAATTAATTTTAAAATGCCCAAAAGCTACGATCGCCTCTTAAGAATATCTTGCGCCATTGTTAAGAAATAATCTGGACTAGAATCGATATCGGCGTTTTTGCTGTTGTGTAAACTAGACTGATCAGTCTTTTGAGCAATATCAAGCTCGGAAAGAGCAACTAGCGTAAGGTCGAGAGTATGCGGTGAGAGAATCTCAGATTGATCTAGCCCTAAGAGTTTGGCGACCAGTTTAGCTGAAAGCCCTTGCAAAAACACAGTCATTGCGATCGTTAGGAAGACTAAAGCCTTAATAGACTCACCACCATTGACTCCGCGTTCGGTTAATAAAATCGAAAAGAGAGAGGCAATGGAAGCCGCGACAATTCCTCGGGGCGCGCACCATGACAAGAAAGCTTTTTGTCGCCATGTCAGGCTGCTATTCCATGTACTGACAATCACATTGATCGGACGGACGATAAACATCATAAATAGGACGGTCTGCACACCGCCCCAGCCGAGGGCAAAGATACTAGGAATGGAAAGATCGGCGGAAAGTAAAATGAACAGAACTGAAACAATCAAAGCCACAAGTTGACTTTTGAATTTGAGCAGAGTGCTACTATTAGGAATTTCGGAAGCGCGTAAGATCAGTCCCATCAGCACCACAGCGGTTAGTCCCGATTCGCTCTGTATCTCTTGAGCAAGACCGAATAGCCCTAATACTGCTGCCACAACTACTGCACTTTTAGTATCTTCGGCTAGAAATGTGGCGCGTTGCAAAAACTTGCCCAATAACCAACCTGCGATCGCCCCAATTAGACCACCAACACTCAAACGCACTAGCAGATTACGCACAACCTCAAAAGCTCCCTCGGCTGGATTTAAGCTCACATCAAGAACAACAACAGCGAGTACAGAACCGATCGCATCGATTAGCACCCCTTCCCCTTCTAAAATCGTGGCAAGGCGGCGATCGAGTCCCACTTCTTCAATAATCGGATTGATGACAGTTGGCCCTGTCACTACCACCAGCGCCGAATATAAGAAAGCGATCGCCCAAGGAAATTCACTCAGCCAATAAGCCGCAATCCCACCGCCGATCAACGTAATCAGCGCCCCAATCGTAATCAGATTGCGTAAACTTGCAGAGACTTTGCCTAAGTCTTGTAGTTTGAGATTAAGCCCACCATCAAATAAAATCAGAGCCACAGAAATCGACACGATCGCTTCTAAGCCATCACCTAACAAGCGTGGCTGCACTAGATTTAGTCCACTTCCACCTAGTGCAACCCCAAACATAAGCAAAAATACAATGCTCGGTACTCGAAAGAAGTTCGCAACGACACGCGCAGATATACCTGCCACAATCGCAATAATAATGATTAAAGAGAGAGAACCTTCCATAATGATTTAGCTATTAGGGGCAATGCATTATTCCTAATAGCTCTTTTTAGCTGGATTCTAATGATACTGATAGCGTAACGTTAAATTGAGTTTCAAAAGGTTGTTTCTTATAGTCCAGACTCCAAAGCTCTAAACTACAAGGATCATTATTTTGTCTAGGCGTAAGTCGTAAAGAGCAAGCGCGAGTCTTGGGGTCGCATACAACCCGAATTGTGGCAATCGCACCAATCTGGCGGCGATCTAAAGCAGTGGCAATTCGCAAAAACGTACTGGCTTGGCGGACAAATAGCTTATGACGCTCACTATCTAGACATTGAAAATTATCATGTTTTTTCTTCGGTTCGCTCTTGCGGTGATAGCGGGCAAGATTAGCGATCGCCTCAATTTCTGACTCAGTATAACCAAGCAATTCCCCATTGCGAATCAGATAATAGGAATGCTTGTGGTGGGCATCGTGACTGATGTGATGTCCTGAATTGTGCAACATCGCCGCCGCCCAAAGTAAATGTCGCTCATCATCACCCCATTCATGGAAAATCGCCTTAGTTTGGTCAAATAAACTGAGAGCATGACTTGCCACCTGTGTGGCATATTTTGTGTCAATGCCATATTTATCAGCCAGTTTGAGAATACTGCGATCGCGGACCGTACTTTGATAACGCCAGCCGTCTTCGATATAGCCATGACGGATCATCCAATCAACAACCAAGCCTTCACGCAAGGCACTTTGGCAGAGCGTGATTTTGGGAACTCCTAATAAACGCATAGTTTCTAGTAAAATCATTGCTCCTGCTAAGATAATCTCTGCTCGCTTTTGTCTCACCATCGCCGTGCGCTCTTCGAGACTTGCCCTGCGTAATCGCCACACAATATTTTCTAAATCAGCGAATGGTATCTCATATCCTTGCAAAGGATTAGGAACAACGCCAGTATTCTCTTTGGAATGTAAGATTGCGAGCGTCTCAATCGTGCCTGATGTGCCAATCGCTTTTATTGATGTGATATTTTGGCTATTCAGAAGCGATCGCAAATCATCAGTCGGACGCTCAATGGAGCCAAGTATATAACTCAGCAAGCGATCATACTCTATTTGTGAAATCGGATCAGTATTCACAAATAAATCAGTCAACCGCACCGCCCCAATCTTAGTACTACTCAGATAAGCAGGATCGCGTCCATCTCCCAAGATCATCTCGGTTGAGCCACCCCCAATATCGATCAGCAGATGTGGCTCATCCTTGAGTTCCATTGCTGAAATCACCCCTAAATAAATGCGCCTTGCTTCTTCTTGCCCAGAAATAACTTCAATATGTAAACCCAATTCTTCATAGACGCGGCGGATAAACTCGTGACCATTAGGAGCCTCACGAGTCGCACTGGTGGCTACGGCAATAATTTCTTCAACTCTTTGGGTACGACAGATTTCCTGACATCGTTTTAGAGCTTCTAGCGATCGCTTCATCGCTTCTTCAGTCAAATTTCCTGTTTGCGCGCAACGCTCTCCCAATCTCACCGTTGATTTTTCCGACTCGATTACCGTAAAACTAGGAATCGCCGTTTTAATCTGGACAATCACCATATGAATGGAATTTGTCCCCACATCGATCGCTGCTAAAGTTTTGACATCTGAAGTCATGCGCTGTTTCCGAGAAATATCTCAAGTTATGTTAGATGAAAACCTGTCAGAATAAAAGACACAGTCAGTCAATTTCATCAATAAATAGGTTAGGGAGCGATGCTTCGTGTTTCTAAACTTAAAATATAATCAACATGGGAAATAAACAAGTAGTTTTAGTCGTAGATGATGAGCCAGTAAACTTTGATGTAATTGAAATTTTGCTTTTTAAAGAAGGCTATGAGCTTCACTATCTAAGCAATGGGTCGGAAGCGATCGCCAATCTTGCCGAGATCAAACCTGACATTATTTTGTTAGATGTGATGATGCCAGATATGGATGGCATCGAGGTATGTCAACACCTGAGAAATAATCCTCAATGGAAATATATTCCGATCATTATCATCACCGCCCTATCAGACAAAGAAGACCTCGCCCGTTGTCTTGGTGCTGGGGCAGACGATTTTATCAGTAAGCCCATTAACAGTATTGAACTACGCGCTCGCGTCCGATCGATGTTACGCATTAAGTCACAGCATGATTGCATTCAAAACAAAATGCGATCGCGCGAGGAAATGATGCAAACAATCGTTCATGATCTCCGTAATCCTTTAATTGGGATCATGCTAAGCTGCGAATCTCTCAAGGGCGTAGATATGTCTGAACGTGCCAAAAAGAGAATCGAACAAATGGCTCGAACCACCGAGCAAATGCGTTTGTTAATTGATGATATTTTAACAATTGGTAGGATCGAAGCAAATAAATTATTTCTTAATCGCAATAGAGTCGATATAACTGAGATAGCGAGATTAGTGATCGTTGATCTTGAACCACTTGCCTCAAGCAAACATATCCAACTGGTGGGTGAACTGACCCTAGAACCAGCTTACATTTCTGGCGACATTGAATTAATTCGCCGTGTCTTCAACAATTTAATTGACAACGCCATCAAATTCTCACCACAGCAAAGTTCTATTGTGATCGGAGTAGAATGTTTGCCCCAAAATCTTAGTCGACATAATCTCATAAAAATCCAAGTTATTGATTGCGGTATTGGCGTAAGCTCAGAGCAGAAACAAGTGATCTTTGAAAAGTATGAAGTTGGCAATATCATAATGGGTGTTTCCCAAATTGGCTTGGGTCTATCCTTTTGCAAAATGGCAATTGAAGCTCATCACGGAACCATATCTGTCACTAATAATCAACCTAAAGGAACAATTTTTACAGTTTTGCTAGATCGTGTCTGCTAAATCGTGCATACAACGATTTTCGCTGACTTAAAACTCATAAAAATTTTTAAAAGTGCGGCGGAGTCGCACTTTTAAAAATTTTTATATAATGCTCTAGGCCTCAGTAAGCAGTAATGACAGAAACATATGAAATGTATATTAGTTATCGAAGATGAAGACTTAATTCGAGACTCTCTCGAAGACTTGCTCTTAGTCGAAGGATTTGAGGTGATTACTGCCAAAAATGGTGGAGAGGGCGTATATTTGGCAAGTCAAAGACAGCCAGACCTGATCATCTGTGATGTGATGATGCCAGTCCTCAATGGCTATGAAGTCCTAGAGCAGATACGTCAAAACAAACAATTAAGTACTGTACCTTTTCTATTTTTGACTTCGATGATGGATCGGCGCAGTAATCGCAAGGGTATGGCTCTAGGAGCCGATGACTATTTAGAAAAACCTTGTACCAAAGATGAACTGCTCGAAGCGATCGCCATCCGTCTAGGCAAACAAGAAGCCATAGAGCAGCATATCGTAGACAAGATGGAAGCGTTGCGGAGCAGTATCACCCTAGCGCTACCCCATGAGTTACAGACTCCTCTCTCAGGAATTATGGGACTGTCGGAACTGTTAATGATTCAGGGTGAAGAGTTAATTCATACGGAAGTCTATGAATATGCTCATGGCATTCATCGTTCCGCTGAGCGCCTCTATCGCTTAATCCAAAACTATTTGCTTTACAGCAAGTTATTACTGTTGCGATCGCAAGGTCAAACTAGATTTACGCCACCATATCCCTGTAATAGCCAAGCAATTATTTGTAATACTAGTGATCGCAAAGCTAAAGAGTGCGATCGCTCCAGCGATTTAGAGCTAAATATCATAGAAACAGATCTAAATATCTCTTCTGACGACTTGATTAAAATTATCGAAGAGTTAGTCGATAATGCTTTTAAATATTCAAGAAAGGAGAGTAAGGTATCTCTAACAAGTCATGTCAACGCTTCTCAATGGATATGTATAATCGAAGACCATGGGCGCGGCATGAATCACCAGCAAATCGCTAATATTGGTGCATATATGCAGTTTGAGCGCCGATTTTATGAACAGCAAGGCATGGGACTAGGCTTAGTTTTAGCTCAGACTCTAGTCAAATTTTATGGTGGCAACCTCAACATAGAAAGCCCAGAAAATCGCGGCACAAAAATTTCTATTTCTATACCGCTTTAGCAAAACCTAGAAAAGAGAAGGAGTGCAGAGCGCTCCTTCTCTTTTCTAGATAAACAAGAGGCTTAAGCCCCTTACCTGTAAATCACGAGGCTCAGAATTGCTATATGATCTATTGATATCTAATCGCCAAAAACAGCAAAATGTCGGTCGACCCCTCTCATCGCAAGTCAAAAGCTTTAGCAAATGCTCAGCGCCGCCCTGCCAAAGAATTATGCAGTGAATGTGGTCTCTGTGATACCTATTACATTCACTATGTTAAAGAAGCTTGTCCATTTATCACTCAGCATATCGATCAACTCGAAACTCAGTCTCATGGGCGATCGCGTGATCTAGATAACCAACAAGAATTATATTTTGGCGTGCATCAAGAAATGATCGCCGCCCGTAAAACTGAGCCGATCGAAGGCGCGCAATGGACAGGAATTGTCTCTAGCATAGCGATCGCTATGCTAGAAACAGGCTTGGTTGAAGGTGTGGTTTGTGTGCAGTCTAGCGAGGGCGATCGCTTTAAACCGCAGCCGATCATTGCGCGGACTCGCGAGGAAATATTAGCCGCAAGAGTTAATAAACCCACCCTTTCACCAAATCTCTCAGTTTTAGAACAAATCGAGCAGTCAGGAATGAAGCGACTTTTAGCGATCGGGGTCGGTTGCCAAATCCAAGCATTACGCACCGTTGAGCGTCAACTCAGATTAGAAAAACTCTATGTACTAGGCACACCCTGTACTGACAACGTCACGAGATCGGGTTTACAAAAATTTCTCGATACCACCAGCCGATCGCCTGAAACAGTCGTGCATTATGAATTTATGCAAGATTTCAACGTACATTTCAAGCATTCCGATGGCTCGACCGAGAAAGTGCCTTTCTTTGGATTAAACACCAAAGAACTCAAAGATGTCTTTGCGCCCTCCTGCCTATCTTGCTTTGACTATACCAACGCCCTCGCCGATATCGTAGTCGGCTACATGGGCGCAACCTTCGGCTGGCAATGGATCGTAGTTCGCAACGAGACTGGCAAAGAGATGCTAGAGCTAATCAAAGATCAATTACAAACTCAGCCAGTTATTTCTAGTGGCGATCGCAAAGCCGCTGTCCAACAAGGCATCGCTGCTTATGACAATGCACTGACGATTCCCATGTGGCTAGCATGGCTGATCGGCTTTGTGGTTAATAAAGTCGGACCAAAAGGTTTAGAGTATGGACGTTTTTCGATTGATTCGCATTTTGTCCGCAACTTTCTCTATGTGCGCCGCAACTATCCCAAAAAGCTCGAAGCTCATGTCCCCGAATTTGCCAAGCGAATCATCGCACAGTACCAGCTACCCAAAACCTAGCTCAAACCAGAATGTAGGTCGCTTAACGGGCGACCTACATTCTGGTTTGGTCTGGACTACAACTTTATAGCGCTGAGGGCAAAAAGTTTTATTCGTACATTGAAGTGAATTTGATACTAGATCAGGCTAGTTGTCAACTTACCAAGATGGAAGTCATGTTACAAAAATATCGCGATCGCTTTGGTGAACTTCCCACCTAACAAACTGTTAGGTGTTAGGTACTTTCGATATCTGATCATCCCTAACAGCCTGCAAGGTGACTGATCGCCCCTAGAGCAACTAATCTAATTAAGACTTGATTAGTTCAGGGTAAACCTATGACCACCACAATACTCACCATCAATAAAACCCGTGAGTTCTCATCTGAGGACAAAACCACCACCCTCGACCTACTCAAGCAATATCGCCAAGCCCCATCCGCATATCTGCGCGATCGGCTAGTGCGACTAAACATCGGTTTAGTCAAAAAAGAAGTCCATTTTTGGGCAGATCGTCACTCTGAGTTATATGACGATTTATTACAGGTTGGGGCGCTAGGTCTCATCGCAGCTGTTGATCGCTTTGAACTAAATCGCGGTTATGCATTTAGCTCTTTCGCCGTCCGCTACATTCGCGGCGAAATCCAGCATTATCTCCGCGACAAAAGTTCTTCGTTGCGGATTCCTCGCCGTTGGCTAGACTTACAACAGCAATCAATCCGAGTCATGCAAAAGTTACGCAATACTTTGCAAAGAGAACCATCTGCTCGCGAAGTCGCTAACGCTCTCGGAGTTACACTTTGTGAATGGCAAGAAGCCAAACTCGCCTGTCAAAATCGCGCTCCCTTAAGTCTAGATGCACCAGTTCGCTCTGAAGAAGAAAATTGTGCTTCCATCGGCGATCTTGTTGCTGATCCCAAAAGCAATATGCAACTACAACAAGATGAGAAGTTTCGCTTGCAACAAGCCCTATCGCGCTTAGAACAACGCACCAGAGAAATAGTCGAATTTGTATTTATCGAAGACTTGCCTCAAAGAGAAGTCGCAAAAATGTTAGGTGTAAGTGCGGTCACAATCTCGCGTCAAATCAAAAAAGGCTTATCAACTTTGCGCGGTGTATTAGAAGCTGAAGCTTGTTGAACAAGAAAAGCAGCGCTTTTCTTAATTTTATGGGTTAAATCAGTTAGCGATCGCTATAAAATACTTTTAACTTCAGAAATAAATTTTTTTGCGTTTTCAATAGCACTTTGAGCAGCCATTTCGTTCTCAGATAGATCAGAATCATAATCGCTAGCCTGTCTAAGATCGTAAGCATCACTTAATAACCTAGCAACATTTGGAGTGATTTTTCCTGTTTTGACAAAATGAAGCGCTAATAACTTTATGACCCCTCTATGCGTAGAAGTGTCTAAATTTTGTGAAAGTAATAAAGCTTGAGTCGCATAATACATGGCGTAATAAGCCCGTGATATAGAAGAGCGATAACGTTTGCCATCGCAGAGAAATTGTGCAGTTTCCAAATCATCACTAGATAAAGCTAAGAACTTTAATAATTCGTTCATATTTTAATCCCTTCACGCCTAACAACCCTTAAGAAAGATCGTGGACATGATAAATAATCTGACTCAGATGTGGGAATAATTGAAACTAATTCATCATATTCCATCAGAAAATACCAGCGAACATCAGACATTCTTGATATTTCGTCAAAAACATCGACAGGATTGGATAAAACTGCCATGACATCAATATCTGAGTCTGGAGTTGCCTCTCCTCTTGCGTGAGATCCAAATAGAATTAGAGAAAACAAGCGTTTTCCATAGAGTTTAACAAGTCTAGTTTTTAGCTCATCTAGCAAAATAAGTAATTGCTTGTTCTCAACTTTTATAATCATAAATTACCTCTACATCAAGGTTCTTAATAGGTAGTGATCTAGAAGTTCGGATCTCTTTAGCACTACCCTTAATTAAACTGTTCTGCCCAATTAGAAATCCAATTGAGGGTTTTATGCACAAGTTCAGGCGTTGCTGCTTCGCAATAGAGGCGTAGTAGAGGTTCAGTACCACTAAAGCGAATTAATAGCCAACTTCCATCGGCTAAACGGAACTTAAATCCATCAGGAGCTTGAGCATCTATCACTTTGCGACCAGCAATTTCTGTGAGCGAAAATTGCTGAAGAGTGGCTACTAGCTTCTCACGCGCTGCCATGCCTGATAGTTTTTTGTCGATGCGATCATAGTGCGAGAAAAAGTTGGTTTGCTTTTGAAGATCGCTGTAAAGCAAGCTCAAGTCTTTATTTGATAATGCGATCGCTTCTAGCACATATAAAGCCGAAAGCAAAGCATCACGCTCAGGAATGTGATTGCCGTAGCCAATTCCGCCTGATTCTTCGCCACCTAACAAGCATGGAACCCCAGAGAGCATTCTCTCAGCAATATATTTGTAACCAACAGGAGTCTCATATACGGGTAAATCGAATAGAGCCGCGACTTTGGGCATTAGGTCAGAGCCACTAATCGTTTTGATTAGTTCTCCTGTAAAGCCGCGATTTTTAGCGAGATGTTCCATCAAAATCGGGATCAGGATTTGGGAACTAAGGAAGTTACCTTCGCTATCAACTGCGGCAATGCGATCGGCATCGCCATCAAACACAAATCCTGCCAAAATTTTATGAGGATGATCGCGATGATAAGTTTTGACTTCACGGAATAAATCAGCGATATAGCGCGGAAGTGGTTCGGGCGCGTTTCCACCAAATAGAGGATCGGTACTGCTATTTAGTTCGATCAAATTAATTTGATCTGTGGATGGCAATTCTAAAATTTTTGCTAAACCACCTGCGGCGGTTCCGTGCATCGCGTCCACAAATACCGTCAGCTTTCCCAATGCGATCGCCTCTTTGATCGTCTCGATATTAACCTTGCCGCGCAAAGCTTGGCAATAACTTGCCCATGCATCAAAGGTTTCGATTTTGCCCTTTTGAGGACTTTCATAAACAAAATCGCCACGCTCTAAAATTGCCTCGACTTTAGTGGTCACATCTGGCGACACTGATCCACCAAATGCACCTTTGATTTTTAAGCCTGAATAGTTAGCAGGGTTGTGGCTAGCGGTAATTACCAACGCTCCTAAAGCTTCGCGATCGTAAGCTGCCCAGCTAAAAGCTGGTGTTGGTGCAAAAGTCTCAGCTAGCAATACATCAAACCCAATTGCCGCTACCGCTTCAGCAGTACGTTTTGCAAAATCTTCAGACATGAAGCGGCGATCATACCCAACAATAATCGTGTTACTGCCTGATGCTCCAAAGGTTTCGCGCAAGATATGGGCGGCGATCGGCGCAACTGCAACAAGGCGATCGCAGGTAAAATCATCGGCAATAATGCCTCTCCAACCGTCAGTACCAAAGCGAATAGGAGGATGCAATGGGAATTTGCCGTACATAAGCCTTTAAAAATTTCTTCTAGATAGAGTCTATCGCAAAATAATTCAAAATTAATTGCTAAGAATTTTGACAAGAATGCCTAGCAGATAGTCCAGATCGGCAAGGACATAAAATAGGTTGAGTTCTTGGATGAATACACAAGGTTAACGATTGAAGGGAGTGATAACGCTAAAATATATACAAGAATATACAAGAACATCTTGTGATGCAAAGTTAAGCCTAAGGTAATAATAAAAATCTCGCAAGATTATCTGAAACAAAAAAGTTATGCAAGCAACCGCTCACTCACGTCCAATGCCTCCTCGTCCCATGCATGGGGGAAATCGTCAATGGGCGGCGAGTATCGCTGGCGCTGCACCAGAAAATATTTTAGATTTTTCGGCTAGCATTAATCCCCTCGGTCTGCCAAAATCAGCGATCGCTGCCATTCAATCTCATTTAAGCGATCTTAATCATTATCCCGATCCAGAATATATATTGCTCAGGCAAGCGATCGGCAAGTTTCATCAACTATCGCCTGACTGGATATTGGCGGGAAATGGTGTGGCGGAGTTATTAACTTGGGTAGGGCGTGATCTTTCAGAACTAGCGGCAACCGTTCTATTTACGCCTGCTTTTACTGATTATTATCGCGCACTCAAGGCTTTTGACTGCCAAATAGAAACTTATTCGCTTCTATCTCAAGATCAAAATCAACAGTTTTATATAAATTCTCAACTTCCAAATATTGCAAACTCTCATACAAAAGGAATCTTAATTAATAATCCTCATAACCCGACAGGTTACTTGTTTTCGAGGGATTCTCTATTACCATATCTTGAGCAATTTGCGCTGGTCGTGATTGATGAAGCATTTATGGATTTTCTATCACCCGAAACACAGCAAAGTTTGATCGACTTAGTACCATTGCATCCCAATTTAGTGATTTTGCGATCGCTTACCAAGTTTTATAGCTTGCCTGGGCTGAGGCTAGGCTATGCGATCGCTCACCCAGAACGCTTAGCGCGTTGGCAGTCATGGCGCGATCCTTGGTGTGTGAATAGTCTGGCGGTGGCGGCAGGAATTGCCGTTCTTGAGGATGTAACATTTCAGCAACAGACTTGGGCTTGGTTAGATCATGCTAAACCTCTACTTTTTGATGCACTGTCTAGCTTATCTGGTTTAACTCCATTACCTAACGCGGCAAATTATTTGTTAGTTGAAACAGAAATTGCAGGTTCTCTTTTACAAAGAGAACTATTACAAAACGATAAAATTCTCATTCGTGACTGTTTGAGTTTTCCTGAATTAGGCGATCGCTATTTTCGGGTCGCGGTGCGTTTAGAGAATGAAAACCAGCGATTGGTAGAAGCTCTATCCAAAGTTTGTAGCGGATTAGGATCAAAAATTTAATAAAACCCAAAATTGGTTCGGCG
>JANXUJ010000046.1 GCA_025356295.1 Cyanobacteriota bacterium | reverse complement strand
CACGCGCAGCGTGCGCCACAGGTTTTGGCTCTGGTTTTTAATCATGCCTAGCTACTTACTTTCCTATAATAGAATCTGTATTTCGTGGAGATATCGGTGAAGCGTAATTTTATGCTCTCTTTCTTTAGTCGGGGCTTAGCCGCAGCGATCGCCATCGTGATGCTCGGTAATCTGCCCTTTAATTTGTCGTCTAACTTGCCATCATTTTTACAACTCTCAGGCGATCGCGCGATCGCGGCTCAACCCGATCTAATTGCCAAAACCTCTAGCCTCGATCAGTCGCCTGACTCACTCACGGGTAATGTCGTTAAAACTGTTTTAGATAATGGCTTAACGGTATTAACTAAACAAGTAAATACGGCTCCTGTTGTCAGCGTGCAAGTCTGGTATCGCGTTGGTTCGCAAAACGAAAAACCGGGAATTACAGGTATCTCGCATCAACTTGAACATCTAATGTTTAAGGGTACTAAAGAGCGCCCGATCCAATTTGGACGCTTATTTAGTGCCTTAGGTAGTAACTCGAATGCTTTTACTAGCTATGACATGACCGCTTACTTTGGGACAACAGGTAGCGACAAGTTGGAGGCGATGCTGAGACTAGAAGCTGATCGCATGGTCAACACCGTCGCGGGTGAAAAAGAACTCAAGAGCGAGCGCACTGTCGTTTTGTCGGAACTCGATGGCGGTAATAATAGCCCTGGAACACGACTTTATCGTGAAGTGATGTTAGCGGCTTATCCGAATAGCTCCTACGGATGGCCGGTGATTGGCTACCGTCCTGAGGTTGAGAACTATACAGTGCAGGATATTCAAAACTATTACCATACTTTTTATCGTCCTGATAATGCCACGTTGGTAATTGTTGGTAATTTTGAGACAGAAGCCACGCTCAAACAAGTCCGCGAAATCTATGGTGCGATCGCCCCGCCATCTAAACCTAAAGTTTTAATTACCCCCGAAGTACAGCAGACTAAGCCTAAACCCCCGCAACCAAAATCGACACAACAACCAATCTTGCTCAAAGAGCCGGGTAGTGTGCCATTTTTGCAGGTAGTTTATCCAAATTTGCCTAATGTCGATGGTGTGGATGTCGCTGCGATCGATGTGATGGATAGCATTCTCACATCGGGTCGCAGTTCACGCTTTTATCAAGCTCTAGTTGAGACAGGCTTAGCTAGTAGTGTCAGTGGCAGTGCATCGTCAATGATTGGCACTGGTTGGTATCTGATGAGTGCTACCCCAACCGCAGGTAAATCTTTAGAAGAACTTGAACGCCTCTTGCTTGCTGAGATTGACAAGTTGCAGACTCAACCAATTACAAAAGAGGAGTTAGAACGCGCCAAAACCAGTATGCGTGCTAGCTATGTTCTTGGTAATCGTGATGTTAATTCTCAAGCAATCCAGATTGGCTATAACCAAACCGTTGCCAAAGACTATCGCTATAGCGATCGCTATTTAAATGCAGTCGAAAAAGTGGCGATCGCCGATGTCAAGCGTGTGGCTAAACAATATCTAGCGCGCGATCGCCGTGTGGTCGGATATTTCCAGCCATCGGTGATTACGGCTCAGTCTGGGACAACTCCTAGTAACGCTCATTCGTCAGAAGCCTTTAAACCAAGTTCTCCTGTTGATCCAGCCGAAGTCGCTAAGTATCTACCCGAAAGCGCTTTGACGGCGAAAGCTGGAGTTCCTGTCGCAGTGCAGCCTGACAAGTTCACGCTCTCCAATGGTGTGAAAGTTTTATTATTAAGCGATCGCAGTACACCAACTGTGACCCTAGTCGGTGAAATCAAAGCAGGATCGGGTTTTGACTCGGTGGCAAAAGCTGGCTTAGCCACACTAACAGCCCAAAATCTCACCAATGGCACAACTACCAAAGATGCGCTAACCCTCGCTTCACGTCTAGAAAATCGTGGCGCAAGATTAGGGTTTTCGGCGGGTCGTGAAAGTGTGGGTATTTCGGGTATCTCAATGGCGGCTGATTTACCAATTGTGATCGATCAACTAGCCGACTTGGTTCAAAATGCGACTTTCCCTAATAAAGAATTTGAACTAAACCTTCAGCGCAATCTATTAGCTTTCAAATCTGAATTGGATAATCCTAGCTCCTTAGCAAGGCGGATATTCCAATCAACGCTCTATCCTCAAGGACATCCATTTAATGCAATGAGAACTGAAGAGTCACTCAAAGCTTTGAAACGCGAAGATTTGGCTAAGTTCTATAAGACTTATTATCGTCCAGACAACATGATTCTCACACTCATGGGTGACTTTGATCCTGTGACTGTGAGGAGTCTGCTCGAAGAGAAACTCGGCAACTGGCAAGCTACAGGCAAAGCGCCGCAGTTCCAATTTCCAAAACTGGTTAAGTTTGCGGCTACCACCGAGAAACAAACATCTCTAGCAGGTAAAACTCAAGCTGTAACTTTAATGGGGCATCCCAGCATTTCGCGTGCAGATGCTCAATACTATCCTGCGATCATTCTCAATCAAGTCTTAGGCGGCGATACCTTAGCTAGCCGTTTGGGTACAGAAATCCGCGATCGCCTCGGTCTGACCTATGGCATTTATAGCTTCTTCCAAGCAGGTAGACCGCCACAGGGCGCATTTATCGTGCAGATGCAGACCAGTGGTAAGGATACTGAGAAAGCGATCGCCGCCACAGTTGGATTGCTCAAAGATGTGCGCGATAAGGGAATTACCCAAGCGGAATTTGATGTTGCTAAAAAGAGCTTGATTAATAACTTCTCGACTGAGTTTGCTGATCCTGATACGATCGCTAGCTCATTGCTTAGCGATGAAATCTATGGCTTACCAGTTGGTGATTTTTATAAGTTCCCACAGCGCATTCAATCTGTGACTTTTGAGCAGGTCAATCGTGCGGCGAAAGAGTTATTACAACCAGATAACCTCCTGATTGTCTCGGTGGTTCCTAAGTAGTTCTAGTCAGGCTAACAAGATGCGGCGCTTTGTGCCGCATCTTGTTAATTATTTAGGAGCTTTAAATGTTATTGGGATTAATACCTAAAGTTTGTAATTATAAATAATGCTACCTTTCCTCATGGTGGAAGCATTCGCCAACTAAAAGAGAATCGTAAACCCCTCTTGCTGAAAGTGGCGATCGCCTGTCAATACTTCTGTAATATTCATTTGACGCATAACTGACATAGAAATGCAGTCGGTCATGCTGTAACCTTTGTCAGGTCTTTGTTCATAAAGGTCAAATCCTAACTGTCTCAATTCGGTTGTATTCTGTAACAACAAGATGAATATTTGGATGTTTTCTCCCATAGCTTAATGCTGTGTGATGCCATTGATCTCTAGGATTTAGTATGGCGATCCAATAATAAGTATCAGCAAGTATGACTCTCATGATCCTTTTTGGGTGCGCCATAAAGATAATGATCATGATTTTCTGCACCATCGGTGGGCATAGTATCTAAGACCTCTTGGGGAATAATATCGCGTACAAGGTCAGCCGCTACTTCCCAAATAGGCTTATATGGCTCAAATGTGGGCGTTGCACAAATGAAAGATGAATAAGTAAATATAAAGATAACGAGTTTAAGCAATGAAAACCCATGAAATGTCCAAAGTGTGGTTCATCCCATATTCGTAAGAACGGGAAACGAGGAGACAAACAAAATCATATTTGTGCTGATTGCGGTCGTCAGTTTATTGATACATATTCAGTGCT
>JANXUJ010000037.1 GCA_025356295.1 Cyanobacteriota bacterium | reverse complement strand
CACAAAAAATTATCAGTGGTTATCTTGTTTAGGCTAACAGGATAACCACTGATCAAGACATAAGTTACCAAAACTTAAACTAATTAGTAAAGGCGGCGCTACGAGCTGCCTTTACTCTAAATTATTGCCTTGCTTCAACATTTACAAATGAGTTATCACACATATCAAAAGCAAATTTTTCCCCAGCCTCTAAGGATGAAGTTAAAAAAGACTGATAAATTTCGCCTTTACTATCAAGGCGATTGACCTTCACATCTTTTACTGCTCGACCTGTAGGGTTTGTAGCTGTATAAGTAACACACTTCGGACGAGTTGATTGTGTAGTTGAGATTGGTAGATAGACAGTTGTAGCTTGAGATTGAGCCACGATTTCAACTTGGGCGGTATTGACTAACGAACTGACAAATAAATCAAACATTATTTTTAGAATATTTTGAGTAAATAAATATTCCCCTCTAAAAATTAATATTAACTTAGTTTGAATCAGATTTATATGTTATAAAAAAGAAAAAAATTACGCTCAGCGTAATTTTTTTCTTTTAGATTTTTTATTATTTGACTGAAGCTTCAGTGTGAGATTCGGCGATCGCCTCAGGTGATTTTGTGGCATGAACATCGCGAATTGTGTCAAAAGTGCCTTTGATAAAACCAGCGATCGGTACTGCAACCAATAATCCTAATACTCCATTTAACTTGAATCCGATATCAAGAGAAACTAACATCCAGACTGGATTTAGTCCCGTCAACTCACCGACAATCCGCGGACCTAAAACATTTTCCACGATTTGGATAATGGCAACCGCCACTAGTAAAACCTTTACTCCCAACCAAAAATTTTGTAAGGCGATCAATAGGCTAACGGTGATAATCGTGCTAGAACCACCAAGGGGAATTAAACTAGCCACGCCAATTCCAAGCCCAAATAGTTGAGCAAGAGGAACTTCTAAAATTAGCATGGCGGCAGTTTGTGACAAGCCCAGAATAGTCGCTAGGGTCACTTGTCCGACGATAAAGCGCTCAAAGTTGCGTGGTAATAAATTGCGAACTTGATCATTCCATTTCTGTGGTAGCCAACTTAGCAATCCACTCCAAAGAGATTGACCACGCAGGACTAGAAAGATGGAGAATATCAATGTCAAAAAGATATTTACAAGACTACCGATCGCACCAAAAACAATATTAAAAAGCTGACTGGTGATTGAGCGCAAAGCACCCGTTAACTTTTCGATTAATTGATTAAAAGTGCTGCTTATATCGATCGGTAATTGTTGCGCGATCGCCCAAGTTTCGAGAGTTTGCAGTTGTTGTTGACCTGACTTAATCCATTCAGGCAACCGCACAATTAGTTCATTAGCTTGAGCTAAAATCAACGGCACAAGAAAAATCGCTAATGTACTCAGCAACATGAAAAACACAAGAATTACTAAGCCTGCGGAAATACCCCGATTTACGCCTAACTTTGTAAGAAAGCGGATCGGATAATCTAACAGAAAAGAAATAACTGTCGCAGTAATGATAATGCTGACTAATGGTTGCAGCTCGCGACCGAGCAGTAGAAATAACCAACCATTGAGAAAAATCAACGGAAAGGTCAGTCCCAACGAAAACCAACGAGGCAACTTATTGAGGGTCTCAAGCATACGAAACAATATGACGCGCTAGGTATCTAGTTAGAATTGTGCGCTAAAAGTGTTAGTTACAACGCAAATCGAGAGAAAATCTCAAGCTTTACTCGAAATTCGTCCTCTGGTTCTAACCTAAATAAGCTCGAATTAACCTTTCGTCAGCTAATAACTCCGATGCTTGCCCCTCAATCGTAATCAAGCCTGACTCCATCACATAACCGCGATCAGCATGTTGCAAAGCTAAAGTGGCGTTCTGCTCAACTAATAAAATCGTCACACCCGATTGATTAAGGTTATCTATTGTTTTAAAAATCTCACGCACTATTTGTGGTGCTAATCCTAAACTTGGCTCATCGAGCAATAATAATTTAGGACGACTCATCACTGCACGCGCGATCGCAAGCATTTGTTGCTCACCACCACTGAGTGTCCCAGCTAATTGATCGCGGCGTTCACCAAGACGTGGGAAAATCTGAAATTGCTTTTCGATATCCGCTTTTATCCCCCAGCGATCGCTCCGCAAAAAAGCTCCTAATTCTAAATTATCCAATACAGTTTGTCTTGCTAATACTCTTCTTCCCTCTGGACTATGAGCAATTCCCGCTTGGACGATTTGATCTGGTCTTGAACTCGCAACATTTTTACCGTTGTAAATAATCTGCCCTGATTTAGGGGATACAAGTCGGGAAATAGCTCGTAATGTTGTGGTTTTACCCGCGCCATTCGCACCAATCAAAGTCACGATTTCGCCTTCGTTAACCGTTAAACTAATATCCTCTAAAGCCTGAATGCCGCCGTAGTTAACACTAAGGTTGTTAATCTCTAACACTTAATCTCATCTCCCAAATTTTTTGCCTAAGCTATACTAAGACGAATATTGCTATGGAGACTTGCCATGGTTCTTTTAAATGTCAACCCACCATCGGTTAGCGAGAATCTGGTCAGTAAAATTGATGAAGAACTTATTGATGAGATTAAATGTCCACCCACTGATTTATATAGTGACGAGCCAGAATTGGAAAGTGATTTACACCGAGAACAGATTGATTTATTAATTCGCCTTTTAAAATATTATTGGCGCGATCGCCAAGATATTTATGTCACTGGCAACCTAACTGTTTATTACAACGAGCAGCAACTCAAAACAAGAGATTTTCGTGGTCCCGATGTATTTGTGGTCATGGATGCTGAGAAGCGCGATCGCAAGAGTTGGGTAGTATGGGGCGAAGGTGGCAAATATCCAAATCTAGTGATTGAGTTACTCTCAAATTCTACGGCGCGAGTAGATCGTGGCAAAAAGAAGCAGCTATATCAAGATGTATGGCGCTTACCTAACTATTTCTGGTTTGATCCTGACAGTTTAGAATTTGCTGGGTTTAAATTAGTTGATGGTGAATATCAAGCGATCGCCCCCACAGAGTCAGGGTATTTATGGAGCGATCAATTAGAGCTATATCTAGGCATCCATGCAAAACAATTACGATGGTTTACTGCTACGACTGAATTGATTCCGACATCAGAGGAGAGGGCTGATAAGTTAGAGGCTATTTTACGATCGCAAGGTATCGACCCCAACCAATAAAAAAGCACCCTTTGCGGGTGCCTTTTTATTAGACTTGCCAGTTGATCCAGTCTTGGGGCTTCAAGAAAGTTTCGTAAAGCTCGGATTCGGGTGTATTTGGCTGAGGATGATAGTCGTAGTCCCAACGCACGAGGGGAGGCAATGACATCAAAATTGACTCAGTGCGCCCATTGGTTTGCAGACCGAAGATAGTACCGCGATCATAGACGAGGTTAAATTCGACATAGCGTCCACGGCGGTACAGTTGCCATTGCTTTTCGCGATCGCCATATTCCATATTGCGGCGGCGATTAGCGATCGGTAGATATGATGGCAGAAAAGAATTACCGCAGCTATTGACAAAGGCGAAAATCTCTTCCCAACTGCGAGGCACATCACCAACTTCGTCACTCATGACTTGAGCAGTTGTGGAGTCATTACTATTTTTATAAAGCCCTTCTTCGCCATTTTGGTAGTCAAAGAAAATACCACCGACACCGCGAGTCTCTCCACGATGCTTGAGGTAAAAATAGTCATCACACCATTGTTTAAAGACAGAATAGTAATGAGGATTATGGCGATCGCAAGCACCTTTCAGTGTGGTGTGCAGATGCTTTGCATCTTCAGCAAAGCCATAGTAAGGAGTTAGGTCAAGTCCGCCACCAAACCACCAGATTGGACCTGCTTCAAAATAACGGTAGTTAAAGTGAACTGTTGGTGCGTAAGGATTTTTAGGATGCAACACCATCGAAGTACCAGTTGCATAAAACGTTTCGCCTGCGACTTCTGGGTGATGGCGCAAAATGGCTGGAGGCAACTGAGAACCAAACACCTCAGAAAAGTTTACGCCGCCTTTATCAAAATAATCCCCATCGGTAATTACACGCGATCGCCCACCGCCACCTTCAGGACGTTCCCACTGATCTTGCTTAAACGTTGCTTTGCCGTCTAGCTCTTCTAAACCCTGGCAAATCTTGTCTTGCAAACCCTGCATGAACTTTTTCACACGAGCTTTAGAGTCAACAGGAACTTTGAGTAAAACCTTACTGGGGGCGATGGTCATAATCGTTTTTTATTATTTTTCAGAGGTTAATTTCAGAGGTTGAATTTAGGCTATTTTATAAGAAAATCTGAGGGCTGGAAAATCCTCTCAAAAGAGAATTTACTCGCTTAATTTTCATTAATTATTATATTTTGGTAGTATCTTACCGCAAAATAATCTACAAAAGATTTGCGAATTCTTGTGAGTGTTATTCCTCGAACTGCCAGCGATCTTGAGAGGCGGCTTCGTCAAAGAAACGTTTGGGGCGCAAAGTCAGGGTGATTTTGCCTAAGAGTTCCATTTCTGGCTGTGAGTCAAACCATGTAAACTTGATATTGCCATCGACATCAGCGATCGCAAAATAGCTATTTTCATTCCATTCACGTTGAGAGCGGTCAACTAATACCAATATATCTTCAGCGCGATCGCGGATCGAACTGAGGACTTCACCCTGAGCGATCGCGGCTTGCAAAGTATTTGTATTACAGAAAATTACCACTCCATCTTTTGCTTCATGCACCACAAACCAACCAGGGAGAGTTGCCCATGTAGATTCGACTGAGGCTCGCACAATCCCAAATGGAGCTAACTCCTCAACGACAGGATAGGTGATAAAAGTATCCACAGACATCGGCAAAGTGCCGACCACAGGCAAGATACGCGGAATGTTATCTTCAGAATCATAACGAAAGTTAGGCAAGTTAGGCGCTTTCCTCTTCACAGGTGTTGACATATCCGTGAGCAGACGTTCGATCGCCGCTCTGGCGCGATCGCTATGAGCAAAACGCAAACCTCGTGCAATCAATCTAGTCCGTTCTTGCGCGTCTAACTTACCTTGTGAAGCTTTCAGGACTTGCAATACCACTGCATCGCCCGGATGACGCGTGAAGCCTTCAGGTAAATTCGCGACATTAGAAGCTTCCTTAATTGCTTTAACAACATCCTTCGCTTCCAAAACATCAAGATTTTTTTCGAGCGCGAAAGTTGCCATATCCACTCGTTCTGATTGATTGAGTACGCGCAACTCATTGAGAATATCACTGCCCTTTTGTTCAAAATGTGCGATCACAATATCCGCAGCATGACCCGCTTTGAGACTAGCATAAACTTGCGAAGCAACCACAATCTGATTTTGCTGAACTGGCTCAAAACCCGTATTTTCAAAAATCGCGAGAGAATTCTCTCCCATCTTTTGCAACATTTGGCAAGCTTGCCCCCACTGCACCCAAGTTCCCTCCTTATGGCGTAAGAGTTTTAAAAGTCCTTCAGAATCAGTGGGAAATGTAGCGACTGGGATTGGCATAATTGTTGTAAATAGGGTTTTAGCCCCTCTCCCTATGGGAGAGGGGTTGGGGTGAGGGCAATTAATTTAAGCAGCGATTTGCTTATGGTTATTCTGGCGCATCGAGTTTACAAAACGCTCGAACAAGTAGTCAGCATCATGCGGACCTGGACTCGCTTCGGGATGATACTGCACTGAGAAAATTGGTAGGGTTTTATGTTCCAATCCTGCCACAGTCAGATCATTGAGATTGATATGCGTCAACTTTGCCGCTGACTGCTCAAAAGATTCACCCGTGAGCGCAAAGCCATGATTTTGGCTAGTAATTTCGACGCGGCGATCGGCATTGTCAGCTTGATTTTGAGCAGGTTGATTGAGTCCACGATGTCCAAATTTAAGCTTAAAAGTGTCGCCACCCATCGATAAGCCTAAAATTTGATGTCCTAAACAAATCCCAAACATGGGTTTGTCAGCTGCTAGCAAAGCTTTAGCAGTTGCAATCCCTTGCGTAACGGCGGCAGGATCGCCAGGACCGTTAGACAAGAAAATACCATCAGGGTTGTAAGAGAGAATTTTTTCGGCGGTCGTATCAGCAGGAACGACAATCACGCGACAACCATAACTAGCAAGACGGCGGAGAATATTGCGCTTGACGCCGAAGTCGATCGCGACAACCGTCAGCGCTTCACCTGCTAACTGCGATCGCTCAATAAATTCCCATTCAGGCAAGGTTTTGTCAGACCATTCATAAATCCGATCAGTGGAAGCTACTTGGGCTAGGTTTTGACCTTGCATAGACGGAGCCGCATTTACCTGAGCAAGCAACATTTCAGGATCAAGGATTTCGGTGGAGATACCGCCATTCATCGCGCCTAGCGATCGCAATTTACGAGTAAGGGCGCGAGTATCGATCCCAGCAATACCAACAACATTATGAGCTTTTAAATAATCGGGGAGAGATTGGCGCGATCGCCAATTACTAGGTACAGCCGTAATATTTCGGGCAATCACACCGCGCACTTGAGGGCGATCGGACTCATCATCTTCAGGGGTTACACCTGTATTGCCCAGTTCAGGACAGGTAAAGGTGACAATTTGACCTCGGTAGCTGGGATCGGTCATTACCTCTTGGTAGCCAGTCATACCCGTATTAAAAACCACTTCGCCGATCGCAGTTCCAGACGCGCCAAACGCGTAGCCACGGTAACAAGTACCATCCGCCAAGACCAAAATCGCTGCTTGCTTTGTTGCCATATCTTCAAATACTCGTTCGTTGCTGTCCACTATTCAGATACTTATTGTGGACACTTGCGATCATTCTAAACGTTATCTAGGTCACAAGACTGAATCTTAATTAGTTTACTTCTGAAAATTTGGCTAACATTTACACCAACTCTAAAACTTTGTCTTGTTCCCAGATAACCGATTTTGTCATTGTGCCAAATTCTGAGAATGCTTTAGCAGCTTTGAGGGTCATCGCAAGATCGATACATGATTTTGCGGAATAGATGCCTTCTTGCCTTCCGATAGTTAATTTTTCATCAATATCTGGTTTGGATGGATCGACAACATAACTAAATACCTCATTGTCAAAGGTGACATACACCACATATTTTCCAAGTCCGCCGCCAATAGATATATGGGCTTCATCATCGGTTTCTAACGTTACTAGGGTTTTATGATGTCCATCTAGCTCTCTAATGGCTGTTTCGATGTCTGTCCAGCTTTTGGCTAAATGTACGACAATTTTGTTTTGATTTCCTTGCCAATCTTCGGTTGAGAATTTGGAAATAAACATTGTAACCTCACTTTAATTTGATGATTTCACGACCACTAGGGCTAATTATTTCTAGCTCTTCTAAGTCTAGTTGTTTAGCCATTCCTTTGACTCCTCCATTTTGACCACAAGCTCGGCATAGGTCACGATCAACGATTAATCGCGCTCGACCGCCTCGAATACTAGCGTCAAAGGCTTGTTGGATTGCGTCTGCCTCGGCGTGGGTTTTACTGATTGGGTTAACTCTCAGTGTAATCTTTCTAGGATTGGGATTACTGCCTGAGCTAATGCCAAAAAATTCGCTACCACCTATTTCTAATTTTGCGACTGTAGCGCGATCGCTTTCACTACCAGCTACAGGTAAGTTGATCTGCTGCCTAAATTCAGCTAGTTCTTGAAAAACATCAGTCAATTTTTATTCCCTAGTAATTGGCTAAAGGGGCTTATGAAATTCGTCTAGCCGTAACCTTATCAGATGACGTATCTAGATGCCATGCAATATAAGCAGTTCTGCCTTCACTGCTTGCTTGTAGTAAGTCTTTTCCTAATTGATGACGATCTTCTAAACCTAGTGTATTGTTTTCCATATACTTCGCTTGCTTTTCTACATAGGAAGGTAAACTTTGAGCTTTGGAGAGATGAGATTTATCGGTTTTACATTCAAATACTAAATAGGTTGCAGTGCTGCGTTTTGACTGTTCCCAATTTGCTACATCTTTACGGTTAATCAGCATTAGAACTGAGTCTAATGAATAGGGATCACCGCCGCTAAAGTCACGACTAGCGATCGCATATTCAATAGATGGATTTTTAGTTAGAAATTCTTTTGCTGCTTGGTAGGCAAGTTCTTCTGTTGTTGTTTCTACTGTCAATCCTGTTTGTCCTTCTAGAAACCAGAAGCTTGAATCCATAATTTCAGGTAGAAATGCGTGACAGAGACTTTCTCCAATTTTTCCTTTTGCAATATTGAGGTTCTTAAATATTTGGTAATTGTCTTGCGCTGAAATTAATGCATTAAGCAGTTTTACAAAATCTGGCTCTAACTGTGTTGTATATGTCTCACCAACTGTCATGTTTAGATTTGCATGATTTGATGCGATCGTATTTATTACAGAACTAGAAGGATTGGGAGCGAAACTTAGATTTTTAGCAATAGATAATCCTGATACAGCATTGTCAAAGACGGTGGACTTCAAGCCATTTCTTCAGAATGATTTCCATACACTCTTTACTGCCCACACTAAGACCCATGAATGAGTCTAGCTTGTCAAGAAGTATTCTTAACATTCCTTCTCTGTCCTCGTCGGGAGTACCATCAATAACTGCGCTATGCAATGTTGCAATTTCTTCAATTTGCTGTTGAAGCATTACAAGTAATTGAGCAAACTCTTCGTGATTACCATCCATTTCTTGTTTCCTCGTAATTAACTAGGGTGATTTTACAGTAAATTCCACAAAGTCTGAGCGATCGCAGTGGCAGGAGGAACAGCAATGAGAGGAGTGTAAACATATTGACTACCTTCAACCCCTTTCATATATACTTTGCCCTTACCATCTTTTCCTTCTGGGATTTTTACACCACGGCTATGGAGTTGTTCGCCGATAATACCAGCGCTGGTATCACTTGTAATTCTAAAAATAAGTCGCTCTTCTAGTTGGCTAGTCACTTGAGTAGTAATTACATCTGACTTTGGGTTTTGGGTGCAGTACATCAGGTGAATGTTAAACCCTGCACCAGTAGTAGCAAAATATTGTAGATATCTATCTATATTTGCTTGGAGATTAGCTATTTCAGGTTTCTTCATTTGTTCTGTTAAGGGAATAGTTAATTTTAGTTCTTTGCTCTTTTCAGGAATCAGGGCTGCTTCATCCACAATTAATAACAGCCGAGGGGTATATTCTCCGCCATTGTCTACCATTTCCTGAATAGTTTGATAATCACCAATAATGTCTTTTCTTCTTTCATATTCCTGATATACCTGCTTTAGCAACTCATAGCATTCAAGAATCTTTGTAGCTACAATAACCCGTTTACGGACTTGTTCTGGCAACTGTGTACTATAAAAGCGAAAGTTATTTTCTTTCAGATCAAGAATATAAACCTTGCGCTCTGGATCAGTATAGAGAAACTGAAAGATTAACCAATGCAGAAAGTTAGTTTTACCACAGCGTGTAACACCTGCGACAAGACGATGTGGTGATTCATTCCAATCGGAGCTAACTATCTTGCCTTGATCGTTAATGCCAACTATATATTTATCCTTGGTAATTAAGTTGGGATATGAGTTAAAAATCTGTTCCGCAGTAAGCTTTTGTGGTGGTGGCGGTTCTTTGTCAGGGATGACGACTCGTAAGAAGCTGCTGATTTCGTCTAGGGTGACGAGATGACGTAATGGCAAGAGGTCTTGCATTAGGGCGGGTTGCGATGTTGTCCAGCCTTGGGTTGCCTTGGATAAACCAGAACTGCCGCCTGAAACTAAACTACCTGATGTTGGGTTGGCATTAGGTAACGAATAGCCTGTGGGTGGTTGTGGTGGTGGGGTAGGGTTAGAGTATGCAGTGGAGCCATCGCCAAATATGGAATTGCCTCCACCACGAAATACTTTACTGACAGTTTGATTGCCAAACTCTTGATACCAGTTTTGTAGGGCTGGTGAATGTTGGTAGCTTAGGGGTGCAACTCGGACTTGACGGGTGGCTTGTAGGCTTTGTTGAAATTCGTCTCTCCACTCGCCTTCACGTGTGAGGATGGGTGGGTGGCACTGGCTGGCATAGTCGCTATTGGTGGCATTTTGGAGCCATGAGATCGCGAGGTTGGATAGGCTATGCTCTTGTTCGGCTAAGAGCTTGATGCTGTAGGTAAATAAGGAGTTCTGGCTGTAATTGATTTGGTGATTTTGAGCGCTTTTGATGACGGTTTCGAGGATGGCATCTTTAGCGGAATTAGATGCTTTGGAATGTGCTTTGAGAATTGCTTCTAGTGCGTTTAGTGATTTGGTTCGTTCTGATGGATTGTTATAGGGTTGTAGGGTGATTTCTAGTAAGAATCTTTCTTGACCAACACGACTTAACTGTTCACAGATTTTCACCATGTCATGATCGAGATTTTCTGGGAATAGACGCGGTAGGTAATATCCTTTAGGGCTGATAGTTTCAGCTTTTTGGATTTCTGCTATGGCGTTAACCCAGTCTAGCTTTTGTAAGGTTGAGAAGTGATTGGTATGGGGAGGAATAAGTTGAAATGGATAGATTTGATAAAATTCGCTACTTTGCAATGCTGATGTTAGGCGTAGTTCTAGTTTTTCTCGTTCTGGGGAATCGGTATTGAAAATCAGAAAAATCTGAAGGCGTTGATCGGCTGATGCGTGGGGATCGTAAAGGTAACGGAGGGAGAGGGTGATTGGTTCTCGTAGGAGTAATTGGAAAAGTTGGTGTTGTAGGGCGATGACTGCGCGAAGTGGCGAGTTCCCGTAGCGATCAGTGATCGCTTTTGGATTGGGTTGATGAGTGAGATGAAAGGCGAGCAGAACAATCATTAACATTTATTCTCTTTTCTTCTATTTTCAATGGCATACAATTGTTGCTGTAGTTGCCCTTTCTGCTTTTTTAAAGTAATGACTTTATCTTCAATAATACTTCTACTCAATTTAAGGGTTTCTGTTTTACTTTTTGCAGAAGATGAAGTGACTATACGTCTTATGTCCGTATATACACGATATCCCCATGCTGAGACATAGATTAGAATTGCAATGATCCGTAGAAAATCCCATGAGATTATATTTGAAACTAGTAAAAAAACTATTGCAATGAAAAGAAGTACTGCTACAAACCAATAAAGTCCTATGTGCTTATCATACTCGTGATCACCGTAAATTGACGTTAATGAGAAGAAGAAAGTAAGAGGATAAAAGAAAACATCCCAGACAAGAGCAGACATATCCTCCGTTTGATTACTGCTTATAGAATAAGATAATCCACGAATTTGATCAGAGTATTTTTCTATTCTATTATTGTCATCTTTAATTTTCTGCTCGATCTCAGTAAGCTCATTTTCAGTGGAAGTTTTATCTTCCATAAGCTTCCTGCATAAGACTTGTCTTTCTGCCTCCTGTTTTTGATTTTTTAGTTCTTCTTCTTTTGCTTTTGCTGCTGCCTGCAAGTCATTAGCGTGATTTTGCAACCAGCTATTTAGATCGGCTAAATAACGTGCTATTCTCTCCAGAAAATCTTTCTGTTGTTGAGTCAGAAAATCTTTTGTTAAAATTGATTTGCTCTCACAAGCAGAAATTGCATTTATAAAAATTTTTTGAACAGCCTGCTTATTAGTTTCAGCTAGTTTTACATGATTTTCCACTGTCAATTTATCTAATTGAGAATTGCGAGGGGAAATTTCTGACTCATCAGGCAAGTTCAATTGAAAAAGCAAAGCACTAATAATTTGCTTTGCTTTAGCATCTAGAAGACTTTTATGTGGTTGCAACAAATTTGCAACTGATTCTCTCACTCTCTGATTGTCATGCTGCAAATAGGGAGATAAAGTAAGCAGCTTCTTAGAGATATCTTGCAATATGTTATCAATGGATTCTGCGGCTGTTATCTGGCAATTTGTATTTAAATTTTCAGCAATTTCTAATCTCAGCGAACCTTCTATCAACTGACATAAAAATGGTAAGCATATATCTCCTAACGAAACAATACGTTGCCAATCCGCATCAATAACTGCAACCTTTGCACGATTGTTTTCATCAGTAATAAGACAATCACTGACATTATATTGGTTATGCTTATCATTCAATTTTTCTGCAAACTGATTTCGTAGATCGAGATCAGTAATAGTGAGAAAAGGAAGGCATAAGTCAGCTAACCTCTGGCGAGTCGCATTATCTTTGTAACGCTTATCTTGGCTATTAGGGTTAATCTGATTAAAAAGATCACCAGCAAAATTAACCGCTTCCGTCAAGACAGGTCTATTCCCATACTTAAGTGCTAGACGAATGCCACGCATACCCGATTTACGCAATATTTGACGCACCACAGACAGAGAATAAGTACCACGAGACTCAGCAAAAAGCTTTTCTGTATGTCCATAAATCCCAAACTTGATATCCTCTGAAACTTTAGAAGGATCATTTTCACGCTTTTGATCAGACAAACGTGATTCATACTTTGTCCAAATCTCTGCCAAAATCTCCGCAGGAGGTCGAGACAATAACTGTCGCCGCAAATTAAGCGGATAATCAAGCTCCTGTAACGCATGAGCCGCCGCCCATCGCACCATCTCCGATCCCCCCGACTCCGCATCATGACAAAGCCGCTTAAACAAATGCACACTCGGATTTTCATCATCATGCAGATCGAGATTAGCCGTTAACACATACCGTAGATGCTCTAAATGATGCCGATAATTAGGATCGAGGTTAAGTTTTTTGTCATCCAAAGTTTCCCCAATAATTGCAAAACCACGTAAAGTCGCTGCCAAAATCGTTAAATCTTTTCTTTGCAAAAACTCCCCCAACCCAATCAGCGCAGGAGCGTGAGGATTTAGCGCCGTATGGATCAACAGATCGATCTTTTCCCCCTCATCACGAGCATGATTCAAATTATCATCTAGATTGTGCGGCGAAGTCACAGGCACAAAATGCGATAGCTCAGGTAGCCACTTGCCAGCCTGAATTAGCGCCAATTCACTAGGCGTAAACATAGAGCCAGACGGAGATGGAACGATATTTCCCGATTGGCTATAAGACATTGCTGTAAACCCCAGACTAACTTTGAAATTGCTATTGGTTAAGACGCGATCACTATAGATACCCTTCCCGTAGTCAAAATCCTAACATGAAAGAATTTTTGTAGAGATGTTACTATTTATTGCGCCGTTCATTGCGCCGTGCGATCGCAATTTGCCTGTATTGCCCAGTTCAGGACAGGTAAAGGTGACAATTTGACCTCGGTAGCTGGGATCGGTCATTACCTCTTGGTAGCCA
>JANXUJ010000036.1 GCA_025356295.1 Cyanobacteriota bacterium | reverse complement strand
TCAAATGAAAAGCTAAATCAACAGCTTCAGGAGTAAATACTTGTCCCGTCGCATCCGTATGTTGCTGATAAAGATTTCTTACATCCTCAATAGTGAAATTACTCAAAGTAAAGGAACGCACTTTGATATTAAAAGGACTAGAGGTATTTAGGCGATCGCTCCCCCCAGAAGCATATTTATAATCCCGCACATCGCGCATCCCCACCAATGCAACTGACTGAGGAAATCCCTGTGGACGACGCGGAAATCCAGATCGGATTTGTCGCAGGACTGAAACCAATGTCTCATCGCTTAGGGCATCAATTTCATCAAGAAACACTGCTAAAGGGCGCGATGATTCTTGTGACCATGCTGCCAAAAAAGCACCGATTTGACGACCTGATTCTCCTAAAATTCCATTACTTGGCTGTAACTCTGGTGGCAAATAAAATTTAATCGCATCTTGCCACTCATCTAATATGGCTCTCTCTGCCAACTCAGGATCGTGAGAAAACACAGCCCCAACTTCTAGGGATAGCATCACCGAAGTATACTTACCACTTACAGTTAAGTCCTGTGCGAGAGTAATCATTGCTGTCGTTTTACCCACCTGCCGTGGCGCATGGAGCACAAAATAGTTTTCTTGAGCAATTAGTTGTTTGATTTCAGGCAAGCGTTCTGTAGCTGACAGCATGTAGTGAATGTCAGGCTTACAAGGACCAGCAGTATTGAACCATTTTTGCATAACAACAGCTAACTAACGGGCGGATACCCATTCAATATATAACAACGCGCCAAGCAAAGTCCTCAAACCTTGAAAACACGTCAACCAAACTAAGTATAAATACTTATTCATATAAATTTAATGGCATATAATATGCTGGCAAATATGTCAGAGAGCGTCAGGAGTCCGAATCTGAGAGACTGGTCAGGCAGGAAACCAATCACAGACTCAGATCAGCTCAGCAAAAAGCTGAAAGAGAGAGATTAGCGAAACTACCTGACGCATTACAGCGAGATCGACAGTTTAATAGTTATTTTCAAAAGCTTACGCTCAATGCGTCCGACAAATCGGATCTGCAACGTCGAGGATTGACCGAACGTGAAATCTTGAAGTTGGGTGCGAAGTCAATTAAAGCCGGCTATATCATCCCAATTCGTAATCCCCAAGGACAAATTTTAAGCGCTCAGATACGTTTGAGGGATGCTGATTCAGGACGATATCGTTGGCACAAACCATTTGGAATTGATGCTCGACAACAAAATGGCGAACTGCCTCTTGCCTTTCACGCTTACTTGCCAGCTCAATTAGAGCGGATTGTTTTGGCTGAAGGAACAGGCGTAAAGCCTTTTCTTGCCGCGAAGTTCCGCAAATGTTCGGCGATTGGTGCTTCTAGCGGTCAGTTTGTATCTTGCAAAGCAACTTTTATTGCATATTTACAAGATCTTGGCGCTAATCCAGATAGCACCAGACTGGAATATGCGATTGATGCTGGTGACGTTGTTAACAAACAAGTAATGCGTCGTCATGAAAATAATTTAGATTTTCTGGTCGAGCTTGGTTATGCCATTGATGTGTTGTGGTGGGGGCAGTTCACCAAAGATGATGATGATATTGATGAATTGTCTAACGACTCAAATATCGAACTTTTAACAGTCGAACAGTTTTTTGAAATTGCTAAATACAAACCAAAGGCTAAGTTCGCTCCTTTTGAATGGCTGCAAGATAAGTTGTTTCCTAAGCCTAAAGCGAAGGGCTTTGCGCGATCGCCTCAAGTTACTAGTCCTGCTCTGGAGTACAAATCTGGGACGAGATTAGAAACCTGGCAGCATTCGCTCCAAGCTCATAAACATGTATTGGATGCTTCATCGACAGGCGGTGGTAAGAGTCACGATGCTGGATTACTGCGTCCTGAAATGTTTGATGGCATCGACAGGATTATTTATGTCTCAAATGATTCGCGTAATGTGACCACAGAAACTTTGCAAGAATGGCAAATGCTGCCTGCGCGTCACAATGGTTTAACCGATCGCTCTGGCAAACTCCGTCGTGCTAAGCAAGGAGATGATCTGCATGTAAGTTCTAATTGTTCTCGCACAGGAGCGATCGCTGGTTTGCGAAATAAGGCAATTTCTGATACCAGTATCATTTGTGAAACTTGCCCTTTGCTTAATGCTTGTCGTCATGCTAGTGGTTATGGTTATGGTTTTAGACACGAACGCGCAAAAGCTTTTAAATCTGGCGTTGCACATGAAGATAATGATCAAGGAAAAACAGGGAAAGATTTTTGATTCTTATGCTTGAGATAGAAAAGTAATAGCCGAATTGAAATCTGCAACATTTCCTTAGACTTGGAATAACATAAAGTCTTGCGATGTAACCTTGCCAGATAATGCCTTAGTCTTGTGTTCTCCCCTTCAACCCTTGTCATATAAGTTTTGCAAACAATTTGATCCTCTGGATTAATA
>JANXUJ010000012.1 GCA_025356295.1 Cyanobacteriota bacterium | reverse complement strand
GGCAGATCGCAAAGCGACCTGCCTACTTTTTGGGTTTAGCTGAAGCGATCGCTTGTTGAACTACTTGAGACTATCAGCTAGCCAGTAAACTAAAGGTGCGATCGCTAAAGCTGGCAAAAAAGAAGCAACTCGGACTTTGGCTAGCTCTAATAAATTTAAGCCCAATCCCAATAGCATCAACCCACCGACACCTGTGATAATCATTACTGGTGGCGCATTGGTAGGATCGGGTAAAGTTTGTGCTAAGTTGCCTGCGAGAAGTGACAGACTACCTTGATAGATTGCTACAGGTATTGCCGAAAAACCCACACCGACTCCGTAGGTACTGGCAAATACAATCGAAATAAATCCATCGAGCGCCGATTTAAGGGCGAGAAGATTATCATCGCCGCGCAGCCCATTATTGAGACTACCGATGATTGCCATTGGTCCAATGCAAAATAACAAACTCGCCGCCACAAATCCTTCTGTGAATTTACCTTTACCTTTAAATTTAGCTTTTAACCAATCCCCCGCCGACTCTAAGCGTTTCTCAATCTGGGCTAATTCTCCAATCACACCACCGCCAATCAACGAAATCAGTGATAGAATCACGCCATCAAGAGCGCCAGCCTTGACTCTGAGCAAGCTATTTGCCATATTCAAGCTGACAAATATAGTGATTAACCCGATCGCTTGTTTGAGAATCGGTAAAACCTGAGAAAGGAATCGTCCACGCAGGATTAATCCTAGAAATGTGCCGATCGCGATCGCGAAAACATTAATCCAAGTCCCACTGGTTTTTGTCCAAAAATCTAGCATGGTGAAACATAGTCATTGTCTTCTCGTTCAATGATGCAGGTTAGTTGTTTGAGTTTTTTCATAGTTTTGTTTTTCTTAAATTACCAAGTCATCGCCTTAAACTTTTTATCGTTGACAATTTCCACTGTGTCACCAGAAGGACGGATCACAAATAGTCCTTTTTGATACGCATATCTATCTACGCCTTCATTAATTTCAATTCCTGCTACAGCGCCATAGGCTTGATAGTTTTTATAAGCTGGAAATGCAAGCTTAAATTTTTGCAATTTCTCAATAAATTCATCTATATCATCTTTAGATAGTCGAGATTTGCATTCCACTAACACCACATCAGTCGTGTCTACTACCAAGATGTCAATTTCCATCGCCACACCTTGTCGCTTCACACTAGCTCTAGGATGTTTTTCTTTGACATCGATGCCGCGCTCTTGAAATAACCTGACTACAGCAGGTTCAACAAGTTCTTCGACAAATCTGCCCCAGCGAGTGGTTAGAGCATTCACTGTACGAGTTGTTTCAGCTACAGAGTGTTTCATTTCTTCAAGGGTACGCGCAGCTACAACAGCACGGCGATCGCTTTCAACTTTGGCGGCAGCAGCAAGGCGTTCTTGTTCAGCAATGCGGCGATCAAACTCTTGGTTAGAGGTGCGAAAGAGTGCGTAAATATCGTCAATGGTGATGGGTTGCTGGCTCATAGCTTTGATAATTTGGCGATTATTATACCTATTTTAGTAGGGGCAGAGCATTCTCGTAGCAATTTATAAATTCTAATATTTTCTCAATTCGGGAATGCTATGCCAATCATCGGGGTCTCTAGGGATGCGTTCTTTAGCTTCTATTTCTAAATAACCATATTCGATTTGAGAAACGGTGATAATACAGGTTTTGAACAGTTCAGAAGCTACTTCCGTTAAATCTGTCCCTGCTTCTTTACTCAATTTACCTGTAGTTATGATGCGGCTTATCCGCTTCTGAATTTCGTAATTAGTCTCTTCTACAACCTTTTCGGCTGCGAATATCATTAGTTGTCCGTTCTGCAATAGTTTGCGTCCACGCTGACGAAGTAATTCGCCAACTAGAATGTTTGCGTCAATAATCAATGTCATCATGATTCTTGATTGACAAATGCTTCTACTAATTCATCTTCTGTCATGCCAGTTTCTAATAGAATTTTCTCAACTGTGCGATCGAGAGCATCTATAGCGCTGGTATCAATATTATTTCGGGTAACGCTTTG
>JANXUJ010000233.1 GCA_025356295.1 Cyanobacteriota bacterium | reverse complement strand
GCGCCCGACCTCATCGGCTTCCGGTTCATTTTTGCTTGCGCGGCTTGCGGGCGATTTTGAGCAACAAGCGTTGTCCTTCTGTCCTTGTGTGACATGGGCAGCAGGCAATCATCTGATACACCGCTTCCTTGTCGAACCGTGGCCCTCCCACAAACCGCAGAAACGCCATTGTCCCTGATGACGTAAATCGAATTCCGTGTTCGGCTAAGCGACGTACATTCTCCCATTCCTGCTTGTTCTCTCGGCGAGGCGGCCTGAAGTATTTGCCCATATTCACCAGTGTGGTGTGGCATTCGGGGCAGGAAAGGTCAGCCTGTAAGACTTCGCGCTTCCAAGTTAACGTCTGATGTGCGGCAGACCATTCAGACGAACATTTTTGTCGCAACGGCTTTCTGAACTGTTTTCGACACACGAAGCATACCCAGTGATCAGAGGGAGGCATTTGTAACTCCTGAAGACAAATGGCTATTTTTGCATAACTAGATTAAATAATGCACTGGTTTCATGCCATTTTAGCCATTGTTGCAAATGAATATATGGGCTTGATCTAAACCAGTCTATGTCTACATAGGCTAGCTGTCTCACAAATGGGAAGATGGCAACATCTGTTAAAGTTTGCCGATCGCATATTAAAAAATTAGTTGTAAAAGTATGATTTTGCTGAAGTTGCATCTCTAAAACTTGCAAAAACTCTTCAGCTTGCTGACGATAAAATTCTGGCGATCGCTCAGGAAAGCGATTTGCATATTTGTAGCGATCAAGTGCTTGTTTAAATTCGTGATCGTTCGTGCTGATCAGATGATTAGCAATCGCTAAAGACTCGTCTGGCAAATCCCCCCAATTTTGCGGATCATTTTGAGCGATCGCCCAATTCATAATATCGAGGCTTTCTTCTATTACTACAAAACTCTGAGATGTAAGTTGAGAAAACTCTTGCAATACAGGTGTAGTTCCCTTTGGAGAAATATCAAGCATTTCTCTAGGCTTATTTTTTAAAGAAACTTCCTTAAGTTCGTAATTAATACCTGCATACGCGATCGCCATTCGCGCTCGAATAGCATAGGGACAACGCCGAAAAGAATAAAGAATTGGAAGATGCATATTACCGCAATTTTGACATGAAGGCAGATTAATCAGGCTTAACCAAATAACTATCAAGAATCTCACGTCCTCGCCTAGTCAAAGTTTCTGATCCCTCTAGCATTAATAAATATTGTCCGCGATCTAAACAGCTCCGACAAGATATCGAGAGACTACTTTTAAAAAACCAACCATATACAGTGCCGATCGCTGCGCCAACGATAATGCCGATAGTTCCTGAAGTTGAAGCGATCGTCAGTAATGTCTGATTCCAATCAAGATTGGGCAATTGCAATCTAAATATCAAATGCAAGATGATCCCCAGCATGGTGCAGAGCAATCCTAACCACAGCATTCCGCGTTTGGTATAGCGCCATGTCGTGCGAGTTGGGTTAAACAAGCCAACGCTATCAGGACTGCTATAGCCTTTCCCAACTAGCGCCAGATGCTCTGGAGAGATACCATGACGTTGAAGCAGACGATATGCTTGAAAAGCTGAAGATTCGTCCGATAAGACCGCAATCATTAGGCGAGAATGTTTTGAGCGAGTATGAGTCACAATTGCTGCCTGCTATCGACAAAAACATTAAAACCATTATATAGGAATATATCTGTTTAGATTCTACAAAATTTCACTCAACTTAAATAGGATTAAATAGAAATTTAGCAAATAAACCAAGAACTCAAGTTCTTGGTTTATTTACTAAATTTGGCTGAAGCAGATTAAAAAAATACTTCTAATTAACATGTTCTTTAAGGACTAAATATTATTCATCTTGAATAGCGCATCAAAAGAAGATCAACTTTATCTCTAATATCATCTCTAATTTGTCGATATGATTTATACGAATCTGGTTGAGGCAAAATCCATTCATCAAAAATACGAGTCATCATCCATTGGTCTGGCAGTCTCATACTCATCGTACACAATGAGATCACAGTATCAAAATCATGAAAATCGTAATCTTTGAGTATCTTTGGAACATTACCACTGATGTCGAGACCGACCTCATGCATGACCCGAACAAAATTAGGGTCACTTTGACCGATAGACAATCCTGCACTCGCCGTAAAAATGTTTTCTTTTACAGAATCATACATCCATGCTTCAGCTATTTGAGAATAGGTATTGTCTTCGCAGACAAACATTACATTTTTCATTTTTCTTTTTTCTTGGCAGTAGAACTTCTAATTGATTGTGAATTGGTATGGGGATTGTTGGAGGTATCGGCTAGTTTAGTTTCCAGAGCTTCGAGGCGTTTGGTTAAGTCATCAAGGCGATCGCCTTGTTTGACATCTTGTGCAGATATTTCCTGATGTTGCAAAGCCTGAACTAACAGGACTTCGACCATAGCGGCCATGCCCATTTTAGTTTTTTGGACACGCTCTTCTAATTCATCTAGCAAAGCATCGGGTAGTCGTACATTTAACTGTCTTTTTTTTGCCATTTGTAAAACCTTTGTTGCTATCATTTGCTAGTATATGCTAACTTGCTATAAAAAGCTAGTATATGCTAGCACTTCTTAATAGTCTTATAATAATTGCTACTAAAAATCCCTAAAGTGGTAAAACGCCGTCACTACTTTATTGAGCTTTAATAGTTAAAATAAAATAAAAATAAATTTTGTGGCAGGCTCATGACAGCAACACCTACAGTTCGCACTCACCGATTGACAAAACAGTTTGATAATCATGTTGCGGTTAATCATCTCGATTTGGAGATTGATCGCGGTGAAGTCTATGGACTGATCGGACCGAACGGTGCTGGTAAAACAACCTTGATTCGGATGTTAGCTGCTGCTGAAGAACCGACCACGGGTGAAATATATATTAATGGAATGCGCTTTTTGCGTGGGCAGAATAATCCTGAACTAAAGCGACAGTTGGGATATTTGCCCGATGATTTTCCGCTTTATGATGATCTTACAGTTTGGGATTATCTCGATTATTTTGCGCGTTTATACTTTTTGCGAGACCCACTGCGATCGCAGAGATTGCATGAAGTGATCGAGCTAGTGGAACTACAACAAAAGAGAAATGAGGCGATCGCTACGCTCTCACGCGGCATGAAACAACGCCTCAGCCTTGCCAGAAGTATTATTCACAATCCGACTTTACTGCTGCTCGATGAGCCAGTGTCGGGGCTTGATCCGCTGGCGCGCGTGCAGGTTCGCAATATTATTAAATCTCTGCAACAGCAAGGGATGACAATCATCATTTCATCGCACATCTTGAGTGACCTTGCCGAAATCTGTACTTCGATTGGGATAATGGAGTTAGGTAATTTAGTTGAGAGTTCGCGACTGCAAGACCTTTACGATCGCAGTAGTCAAGACCAACAGCAATTGCTAATCTCGACTCTAGGCAAAGTTACTGATTTACAAGTTGCCTTGAGGCAATCGGATTTAGTAAAAGAAGTGGAAGTTCTATCAGATAATTCCACTTTCACTCCCACTACGCGTGTCCAATTTGCAGGAAACCTTGAAGATAGCGCGGCATTATTAAAATCTTTGATCGAAGCAGGTATTCCTATCTCCGATTTTCATCGCACTCAAGAAACTTTAGAAAATATTTTCTTGAAGTCTGGCTATAAACAAACCAGCTAAAAGTTAAGATAGACGGCGCTTCGCGCCGCCTATCCTAACTTTTAAAATCTTGACCTCTTTAGCACTACCGTTTTTTTAAAGATGAGGCGGTGATATCTCGTAGGTCATGAAATCATAGGCAGGAATAGTATTTGCGAAAATCATCCTTGCCTCATTAACTAAATCCTCTAGCAAAATTGGATTGCCAGGGGCATAGCGAGGACTAAAATGCGTCATGATCAGCTGCTTCACATTTGCTAAGAGAGCCACCTGCGCTGCCATTGTGCTAGTGGAGTGCAAGCGTTGAAAAGCCATGTCTGAATCTTGATGAGCAAAAGTTGACTCATGGATCAATACATCAGCATTCTGAGCCAGCTCCACCGAACTGTCACAAAAAATCGTATCTGTACAATAAGCAATCTTTCGACCAATTTGAGGAGCGCCAGAAAATTCTTTACCGTCAATTTTGCGCCCATCAGGAAGCGTGACCAGCTTTCCCTGTTTTAATTCTCCAAAAATGGGTCCAGGAGGAATATTCATTGCGATCGCCTTATCAATATCAAACTTGCCTGGGCGATCGCGTTCCACCAATCGAAACCCATGCGCTGTCACCTTGTGTTTCAGAGGAGCCGCAATCATATAAAACTCATCATCTTCACAGACTAGCCCTGCCTTGACTTTATGCACCTTGATCGAATAGGAGAGACGCGTCTCGCTATAGCGCAAACAAGCATCGAGATATTCACCCAAACCCACAGGACCATAAATATCAATATGGCTAACATTTCCCGCCATTCCACAACTAGCCAATAACCCGGGTAAACCAAAAATATGATCGCCATGCATATGCGTGACAAAAATCTTAGTGATTTGGCTAATTTTTACATCACTCCGCAGTAATTGATGCTGCGTTGCCTCACCGCAGTCAAGCAGCCACACTTCGGCGCGTTGTGGTAAACGCACCGCCACACTGGACACATTTCGCCCACGGGTCGGAACCCCTGAGCTAGTACCGAGAAAAGTGATTTGCATATCTAGTCATCTACAAAAATTTCGATGCGGCGATTGCTTTTGCCGCCACTGTCACCAGCACTGCTAGCCAAAGGACGACTAGCGCCATAACCGACCACCATCCAATAATAAGTTTGTTCGCCTCGCAATTTTGCCAAATATTCTTTAACTACTGCGGCGCGTAAATAGGACAGATTTAGTTCATCGCCTTTGCTGCTCAAATCCATATGCCCATTAATCCGCACTCGCTTACCTTTTTCGAGTGGCAATTGTGCCGCCACTTCATCTAATAATCGAAAACTTTCGGGTCGAATGCTAGATTTACCGACATCAAATAAAGCATCGGCTGAAAGCGTAAACTGTTGCTTTTTGTAGTTTAAAAAATTAAATGAGGGTTGCCACACCCACTCTGGATGCATAAATGCGATCGCGAGACCAATACTTATACCCGCGATCGCACTAGCGCTCAAAACCAAGCTGCGAATGATAAACGTCATCGCAGGATGAAATGCTGGACGAGAATCACCAGACGGCTTGCCCGAAGATTTACCTATTGACTTATCTGGAGTCGGTAAATTTGCCACTACAACTACATCATCTCCTTGAGCGTAATATTATTTTTATTTTTTATTTTTTCTTGGCTTTAGCGCTAACAGTGGTGTCGATCAGTTCTAACTCAGTCGCCCGAAATGACACCATTTTTTCCCAATTGCCACCACCAAAAATTACCGCAACGCGATCATCGGTCACACGCTGCACTTGTCCTTGAAATCCATAATAGGTATCGCCTTCATTGACAACACGCACGGCAGACCCTGGAAATATAATTGGTTGCATATCTTTACTAAACCTGATTAGTTTTGGTTTTGATTTGGCTCTAGATAAGCTCATTCTATTACATAGCTGTCGCCAGTCTTGTTAGGATATAAAACCAGAAGACGAGTTGCGGCGCTTCGCGCCGCAAC
>JANXUJ010000212.1 GCA_025356295.1 Cyanobacteriota bacterium | reverse complement strand
TGTGTGGCCCGCTACCCAGCCAACACACGCTTCTAGCAAACACAAGAATTAAGGATTGTTAAAATGCGTTATTCACCTCCTTGGCTTTTGACAAATGGTTTGCTAATGACTCTCTATACAGCTTTACGATTGAGTCGTAAGTGGGAAAACTTTACAGTTGAGCCAGAACCCATTTATCAAGAGCATATTTTTATAGGCGCAAATGGAACTCCTATATTTGGTAAATATGCAATTCCAAATTTAAGCGATGAGAAGCCTAAGGGAACCATAGTCGCAACCTACGGGATCACGGGTGATTTAGATAATCAATGGTTTCTGAAAATTCTTGGTCGTAAAGCTTTTGCAAAGGGATATGCAGTAGTTTTGTTTGATTGGCGGGCACATGGCAAAACTGCTGAGCTTTCACCCGCCCTAACCTCAGATGGACTCTATGAAGGCGAAGATTTTATTCGGATTGCGAATACTGCCAAACAATTAGGATGTCCAGCGACCTTTTGGTTAATGGGCTATTCGCTCGGTGGTCAGTTAGCTCTATGGGGAGTTAAGGCGGGAGAAGCGATCGCTGATTGGGGTAGTGATTTAGAAATTACATCTGCTGATATTGCTGGTGGAGCCGTGATTTGCCCTAGCGTGGATTCCAATCGATCGCTTACTTATTTAGTCAAAGATGAACTTGGCAAGTTTCTAGAGAAAGCGATCGCTCGCGAACTAAAAAAATTAGTCAGACGAATGGCAAAAAATCATCCCGAAGTAATTGACCCAAGTGCCGTAGAGCGCGCTAATAGCATTTGGGGTTTCGATAACGAATTAACGATCACTAAATTGGGCTTCTCCAGTGTAGAAGAATATTACGATGCAAGCTGTCCCCTATATTTCATGCCACATTTACAAAAGCCAACTCTAATTCTTTATGCAGAAGATGATCCCATGTTTGATCCAGCGATCGTGACTGACTTAGAAAAAATTGCTCAAGATAATCCTGCAATTAGACTGATGCTGACAAAACATGGTGGTCATGTCGGTTATATCAGTAGTAAAAAATGTCAATACCAATATAAAGACAGCGATCGATGGTGGGCATGGAATCGCATCTTTGAATGGATTGAATCCTCTCCATAAAAATATTATAAAATCGGTATATAGAATTTTCCAGTCTAGTAAAGTACAGGCTGATTTCCCTGCCTTTGGCGGGGAAATCAGCCTGTGAACCTCGCTTACTTTAAAAGTTATTAACTAACTGAATCAGTGTACTTTCTTGATTGCGAAAAAACGCGATAATTTTCCAAGCTCACATCAGATAAATTATTTTCATTCTTCATCTTAATTAGACTATATTCAGTGTCTTGATCAAAGATAGCAAGAGTAACATTTAAAATATCCAAAAAATTAATAAAAGCACGACATTCTGTTTCATCATACAAACTATAAAATTTAATTAATTCAGCAATATAGCTATCTAAGTACAATCGACCATCTGGAAAGATCAGGACGATCTTAAGTAATAAAATTACAGGATTAAGAAAGTTGTTAGACTCCAATGACAATTGCAAAAACTCAGAAGGTTTTCGCCGTTCATTTAACAAAAGATATTGCAGAACACGGTTGCAAGTTACATGAAGTAAGCTAAATGTCATGTTTGTGTCATTCTGATGCTTTTGAAGATATATTAACTTCTGTACCACGGTCAAGCGCATGACTTCAGGGATTTCTAAATCATCTTGAGATATACTTAAGTAACCAAGTAAATTTTGTTTGAATTCTAAGAAAGTCATATTAGAGATTTGGTTGTAGAAAGTCGTTGCGCTATTTCTAAAGTTTTCACTACCCTGTTTACTCAATATTCTTTTTATTAATATCAAAATGCCGTCTCCCAGCGTAGTTGGGTTTTTGCGCTTGGGACTAAGTCCTAGTTTTGAATCAATATGAGCCGTATATAAAGCTAAATCAAATTTAAATTCTTTTTTAATCTTTTGGGATAAAGTTTCTGCATATTGACGTTGTTCGGGAGGCTTGTTTAGATCAAGATAATCTAGAGTCAACAGATATGAGGAAAATCGATCACTCCACTGATAATAGTTTTTGTTGACCCTAGAGCGGCCTGATAGCGATCTTAAGGTGTTATATTCTTCGCTTTGAGTAAAAGCTTGCAACCATTTTCTTAATATTTTTAATTTAGTAATTCGAGTTGCAATTCCGATAGAATTTGACAAAAAAAGATCGACTAATTGCTGACAAGCATTTATGTTCCCATTGATTGCCCAGTTATTGTTGAGAATATAACAACAGCGGAGGAGCGTATATTTAAATTCATTTTCTTTGTTATGAAATATGATTTCTCCTAAGGCATGATAAGCTCTAATATCATGAGTTTCTTCATATTTAATAAATAATAGATTAAATTGATTTAGAATTTCTTCGCATTGATAGTATTTGATTATTTCAAGAAAAAAAACATAAATATACTGCTGGGCTTGGTCAATACTGCCTGCCGTTATATCTGTTATTTGTTCGGATTTGTGTTGGTTATAAGGCTGTGCCATATAAATAGGTTCCTGAGCAGTTTTAAAACTTTCAAAGATGCTCTAACGTAATCAACCAAAAATGACGCCAAAATCGATGTTATTGTTTCAGAGTTACTTTCTTGGGAAACTGCGGCAAAAGTTTTATGTTAAGACATTATATATTCTTTACTAAACATCAGTTTGATATCAGACGTTAATTTTAAGGATTGCGAGCTATAAAAGCTGTATAACTGTTTCTGGCGCTAACTATAAGAATTTAAGATGACATCTTTTAAGATTTTTGATAATGATATTGATTTTGAAACCCTTCAAGAATATCTTGGCTGCGAGGCGATCGCCGTTGATACTGAAACAATGGGACTCATTCCTCGGCGCGATCGCTTGTGCTTAGTTCAAATTTGCAATGATGCCGAGACCGTAAGCATAGTAAGAATTGCCCCCGGTGTCAAAGAATCCCCAAATCTCAAGTATTTATTTGAAGCACCCGATGTTACTAAAGTTTTTCATTTTGCCCGATTTGATGTTGCTACACTTGAAGCTCATCTCAGTATCGCCACGCATCCAATTTTTTGCACCAAAATTGCTAGTAAACTCGCCAGAACATATACCGATAAGCATGGTTTAAAAGAACTAGTACGCGAACTTGAAAAAGTTGAACTGGATAAGACATCGCAATGTTCAGACTGGGGAAATGTCCAAGTTCTCTCGGATGCACAACTTAAATATGCTGCCAATGATGTGCGCTATCTATTGTCTGTCTACCGCAAGCTGATTGATATGCTCAGTCGTGAAGATCGCTATGATTTAGCAAAGGCATGTTTCGCGCATATTCCCACACTCGTATATTTAGATTTGTTGGGTTATGCAGATGTTTTTGCTCACTAGAACTTAGACGGCTAAAATTCGGCACTCTGAGGGAATCGCGGAAATGGAATCACATCGCGAATATTTCCCATGCCTGTAATGAACTGGACTAGACGCTCAAATCCTAATCCAAACCCAGCATGAGGCACTGTTCCGTAACGACGCAAATCAAGATACCACCAATAGTCTTCAGGGTTTAGACCGACACTGCGGATTCTGGTTTCTAGTACATCTAGGCGTTCTTCTCTCTGTGAGCCACCGATTAGCTCACCAATTCCTGGAGCGAGAATATCCATCGCTCTTACAGTTTGTCGATCGCCATTAAATCCACTTTCAGATTCTTCATTCACGCGCATATAAAATGCCTTGATGCCAAGTGGATAGTCCATGACAATTACGGGCTTCTGGAAATGCTCTTCTGCAAGAAATCTTTCATGTTCGGACTGCAAATCTGATCCCCATTGCACAGGAAACTCAAAGGTTTTGCTGGACTTTTCGAGAATGGCGATCGCTTCGGTGTAAGTTACGCGTTCAAATTGCTCATCAAGGATTTTGCGAGCATTTGTCATCACTTGAGGATTAACGCGCTCTTGGAAAAATTCCATATCTTCAGGACAAGTTTCCAAAACATATTTAAAAATATATTTTAGAAATTCTTCAGCCAAATCCGCATCACCTTCAAGATCACAAAAAGCCATCTCTGGTTCAATCATCCAAAATTCGGCAAGATGACGTGAAGTATTTGAGTTCTCAGCCCGAAATGTTGGACCAAAAGTATACACATTGGAAAAGGCAGTTGCCATAATTTCGGCTTCTAGCTGACCACTCACAGTCAAAAAAGCTGGCTTACCAAAAAAGTCTTGCGAAAAATCCACAGCTTTGCCAGCCGTAGCCACCTTGTTTAGATCAAAAGTGGTCACGCCAAACATTTCACCTGCGCCTTCGCAATCACTAGCAGTGATAATCGGCGTATGTACCCATAAAAAGCCCCGCTCTTGAAAAAATTTATGGATTGCATAAGCACAAGCATTGCGGACACGAAACACAGCCCCAAACATATTTGTGCGTGGGCGTAAGTGAGCGATCGTGCGTAAAAATTCGATCGAGTGGCGTTTTTTTTGTAAAGGATAAGTCTCAGGATCGGCAGTACCAAATACCACGATCGCGATCGCTTGCATTTCTACTCTCTGCCCCTTACCGATTGACTCGACTAGAGTTCCCGATACCTCGATCGATGTGCCTGTGGTAATTTGTTTGATCAGATCATCATAGCTGTCAATTGTCTGCGGCAAAACGATCTGTAACCCCTGTAGCGATGAGCCATCATTTAGTTCTAAGAAGGCTATTCCCTTGCCTTCACGCTTTGTTCGCACCCAACCACGAACGATGTAAGAGTCATTAGTCTTACCACTACGCAATAAGTCTATAATTCTTGCAGATGTCATACGCTAAAGATAATTGCTTTAAATAATTGCTTTAAAAAACTAATCAAAAAATTGCTTAAAAAATTTTAGCTTTCATATGCCATTTCACGGATCAAGGGCAAGCGATCGCTAATATAATGGTTTAGATCATTTTGTTGATGAAAGTCAAGAGCAGAGCGCTGTTGAACTTGATCAATTAGCCAACTCATTAGTCCGTCATCATCTAGATTCAGAAGCAAATTTGGTTGAGCTTGATTAACGGAATCCCAGAAGAGGCGTATGATAGCAGGTGACATGATTGTTTGCCCTAACCTTAATATTTTCCTAACAATTTACAGGTTAATACAATTTCAGATCGGTATTGTTAAAAATCACACAAAATGAAATAAAAGACACCTTTCTTAAGATTGATTGATAAATATCCATACAACATGGGTCATTAGTTTATGAACGGCTGATTATTATGGACACAGCGCTGAACAAATTTTTAAAGAGGTGTTTTCATGGCTAGACAGGTAGAAATTTGGAACGATCGCGCTGAGATTGCCGCAAGAGCAATGGTTTTATGTCAGCTTGCCTATGATCAGGCGATCGCTAAAGGCGAAAGGTTTACCATTGTGGGAGCAGGGGGTAGCACGCCGCGCGTTTTGTATGAGTTATTGGCGACTAAGGATTGGAATTGGTCACAGGTTCATGTTTTTTGGGGCGATGAACGCTATGTACCTGCTATTGATCCGCAAAGTAATGAAGGGATGACTCGCAAAGCATGGCTCGATCATGTAGCAATTCCTCCAGTCAATATTCATGCGATCGCCACTGATGCTGACGATCCTGCGATCGCTGCGGCGCAGTATGAGCAGCATATTCAAGAGTTTTTTGGAACTAATGCAGGAGAAATTCCTCAATTTGATCTGATTTTGCTAGGCATGGGCGATGACGGTCATACTGCCTCATTATTTCCTCATACTAAAGCGCTCAAAGTTAGCGATCGCCTTATAACCGTGGGTGAAAAAGATGGACAACCGCGCATCACGATGACAGTTCCCTTAATTAATCAGGCTAAAGAAATTATTTTTATGATCGAGGGTGCTGCTAAAGCAAAAGCTCTCAAGGCAGTTTTGTCTCCACAAGGTGATCTTAATCAATATCCTTCGCGCTTGATTACTGGTAATACGATCTGGCTATGCGATCGCACTGCGATGAACCAGAAAAAATCCTAAAATCTAAAAAGTAAATACCAAAAAATAGATGCGGTGCAAAGTGCCACATCTATTTTTTGGGTTTTAATATGATCATGTCTAAATTAAATCCTGATCAATACAAACGTCTTCGGCTTGAAGCCAAGTCTCCCTATCGCGGGTTACGCATATTTATTTACATCGCTCTAGCAGGATCAGGATTTATCGGAGCGGTTATTTTTTTTGCCCGATTAATTGCTGGCAATGGTGAACTGGAGGCAAATTTAGGGAGTTTTGCTTTGCAGATTGGCGTACTTGCCTTGATTCTCTGGCTATATCGCGTTGATAAAGCTAAAAAGTAGAATTGCTATTAATTTTTAAACGTCAGGGGCAATACCTAGCGATCTTAATTGGCTAACTAAACGCTCATTACGCTGACGCTCCTGTTCAACAAGCTGACGCTCCTGTTTAACAAGTTGACGCTCCTGTTCAACAAGTTGATACTGTTGCTCAACAAGTTGCTGCTGCTGCTCAACAAGTTGCTGCTGCTGCTCGATAATTTCACTACCACAGGGTAATAATTCACCCGCGCGATCGCACCAACGCAGCCAAAACTCAGTGCTACCGAATCGTTCACCCTGCCATACACCAATAAACAATCCTAGAGAATCTAGCCAATATAAACCTTTGTCGGTGGGCTGCTCTCTGTCATAACGACTATCTTTGAGTGTGTATACTTCTAACTCACCCACTTCAGGGTTAAAAATAATATAAACAGGAACCTTCAAAATCCGCTCGTAGAACCACCACTTACCATATGGATAATTGGAGTTCATCGAATATTCACCACACTCGCTTTCGGATAGAAACTCCATCACGATCGCAGGCAAATCGCCCTCTGCGCGAGGGGTATAACTACGCCGTATCCGTTTGTTTTTTGGTGGCTCAGCATTAGGTATCCAGACCCAATCGGGAGCTTTGATTACGGTTTTGCCGTTAACAGTCGCACAAATGCCAAAATCTGTCGCCACGATCGCATTGGGTTGAATAAAGCCATGTAGCCCTAAAATTTCGTTTAAAAAAGCGGCTAGAGCGGGTTGAAGAATATTTTCCACAGGATCATCTGGTAAAACGTAATCATCGGGGAGCAGTTCCCAAGTGATATCTAGCGTGGCAGAACGTGACTGAAATGGTGCTGATATCATGGAGGACCCCTGCTGTTTATGCAAATTTTTGAGCCAGACCTCAATTTTATTACAATTTAAAGAGGATGAAACGCATAGCGTCTCATTCTCTTTAAATTGTTTGTGTAGCAGCATAATTTTTTTACTTTTAGTTTTTACTTTGAGACTGGACGCAGTTCTGTAAAATTAACAAGACATTCTAAAAAAGCAACATTACATACTACAAATATATAAAAAACTATGGCTAAGAAAAATCTTGCAAGTTTAACGGCTGCTGACCTAGCAGGTAAAAAAGTTTTAGTGAGAGTTGACTTTAATGTTCCTCAAGACGAAGCTGGCAAAATCACTGACGACACGCGTATTCGGGCTGCTTTACCCACCATCAAGTACTTGGTCGAAGCTGGCGCTCGGGTAATTCTCGTCAGCCACTTTGGACGACCTAAAGGTATAACTGAAAGCCTTCGTCTTAATCCTGTTGCAGTCCGTTTGTCAGAACTGCTCGGTAAGCCTGTATTAAAAACTGATGATTGCATCGGTGACGCAGTGGCGGCTCAAGTAAATTCGCTCAACAATGGTGATGTCGCTTTGTTGGAAAATGTGCGTTTTTATCCTGAAGAAGAAAAGAACGATCCTGAATTTGCGAAGAAGCTAGCTTCTTTGGCTGATATCTATGTAAATGATGCATTTGGTACGGCTCACCGCGCCCATGCTTCGACGGAAGGTGTAACTAAGTACATCAGCACTTCAGTAGCTGGTTTCTTGCTAGACAAAGAGCTTGAATATCTGAGCGGTGCGATCGATAATCCTAAGCGTCCTCTGGCGGCGATCGTGGGTGGTTCTAAGGTTTCTAGCAAAATCGGTGTCATTGATACGCTGCTTGATAAGGTCGATGTGCTGCTCCTCGGCGGCGGCATGATCTTCACCTTTTATAAGGCGCGTGGATTGAGTGTTGGTAAGTCTTTGGTTGAAGAAGACAAGCTCGACCTAGCTCGCGCTCTGGAAGCAAAAGCAGCGGCAAAAGGTGTGAAGTTCTTGCTGCCGACTGATGTGGTAGTTGCTGATAACTTCAAACCTGATGCTAATGCTCAGACTGTGAGTATTGATAATATTCCTGATGGTTGGATGGGCTTAGATATTGGTCCTGACTCGATTAAGGTGTTCCAAGCCGCGCTTGCTGAGTGTAAATCGGCGATTTGGAATGGTCCGATGGGTGTATTTGAGTTTGATAAGTTTGCGGTTGGTACTGAAGCGATCGCGCATACTTTGGCTGATCTGACAGGTACTGGCACGATCACGATTATCGGTGGTGGTGACTCAGTTGCCGCCGTTGAAAAAGTTGGTCTTGCCCATAAAATGAGCCATATCTCGACTGGTGGTGGTGCGAGTTTAGAATTGCTCGAAGGCAAAATCTTGCCAGGTATCGCAGCGTTGAATGAAGCATAGATTTTATTTCTAAAAATAAAATAAAACAAAAAAAGGGACGCTTTGCGTCCCTTTTTTTAGCGAAAATTATCAGGATTGAGTCTTCGACCATTGCTACCCGTGAAGCTATTATTAGTGAAATTGCCAGTGCCACCATCGCTAGGATCAAGAAATGGCTTTAAGTACAAGTTACTATTACGCACATTAGCTGTAGGACGACTTGGTGATAATACCGAACCGAGTACGCCATTAATTCCTGACAAGTCAATACCTAAGCCCAGATTGCCAGTGATATCGTTTAAGGTGCGATCGCCCCCGCGATAAGTATTCACCGCAGTAGTCTGTTGTCCACTATCTGCGGTTGTGAGATTACCAAATACGCGATCGCGAGTGGCGATCGCATCTTGTCCATTGGGAACGGTGAGGACAATCCGACATGCCGAATTTTTATCGGTGGTTGTACAAATTACGTTGTAGCCATTTTCAGTACTGGTTTTCATCTCCAGCAAGCCATCAGGACGATATAACTCTAAGCGGCGACTAATTTCGTTGCAACGGCGTTCAGGCGACCAACCGTCGCCCATTGCGCTGGGTGCAGCCCAAGGAAAGTACTTTTGAGGCTGGCTCTTGGGTTGATAGACGACAATGTATTGTCCATCGCGAACTTGGCAGCTAAAACGAGCGCTTTTATTGTCGGTTGGGTTAGCTGCTTTGTCTGAGGGCTTATCGGAGGGAATTTGATTTGGATTGCTGGGAGTCTCGACAGGGACAATCTGGGCGCTAGCGGGCAAGACTGATAGGGTAATTGCTGAAGGTAAAGCGATCGCTACCAATAAGCAGCCGAGCAGATTTTTGGGAAATTTTGAGTTTTGGTAACGCATAGGGTTAGCAGGTTTGTGTAAGGAATCTTGAACGAATTTGGTAAATGAACAAGGCTAGCCATAAGTTAAGGACATAGCTTTTGATAAATATGTTCCTAATTTAAAAAATCCAAAAAGAAAGCCTGCT
>JANXUJ010000201.1 GCA_025356295.1 Cyanobacteriota bacterium | reverse complement strand
TATTAATCCAGAGGATCAAATTGTTTGCAAAACTTATATGACAAGGGTTGAAGGGGAGAACACAAGACTAAGGCATTATCTGGCAAGGTTACATCGCAAGACTTTATGTTATTCCAAGTCTAAGGAAATGTTGCAGATTTCGATTCGGCTATTACTTTTCTATCTCAAGCATAAGAATCAAAAATCTTTCCCTGTTTTTCCTTGATCATTATCTTCATGTGCAACGCCAGTAGATGTTCATAGCTTTGTTATCAATGAATTTAAAGAGCAACGTAGTTTAAAAAAATCTCACAATATTTCAAGTACGCTACATTCACTACGCAGTTATAGAAATATGGCTGATTATGACGATGATATCCGCAAAATACGCTTAGATGGTATAGCTCAACACGCTGTTAAAGAATCTCAAAGGGTTATTGATTTAATATCTGAACTTTCATAAATTCTGGATTCAGGTTAATTCTGCCACTAAAAAAGCGATGCTAAGCATCGCTTTTTTAGTGGCAGAATTTTTTAATGTTTATGCATCAATAGCGGCAGCAGCAACACGCGCAGCGGCAGCTTCATCAGGATGGATGCCTAGACGAGTTAGATTAAAGCGTCCGCGATTGTCAACTTCGCGGATTTTAATCAAGACTTCATCACCAACAGCAACTTCATCTTCGACTTTGCCGACCCGACCTTCAGCAAGTTGCGAAATATGCACCATGCCTTCCTTGCCTGGCAAGAACTCCACAAATGCACCGATAGGAATAATCCTAGTCACATGACCAAGATAAACATCACCCGCACCAACACGGCGCGTCATGTTTTCGATGATCCGCCTAGCTTTGAGTGCGCCTTCACCACTCATCGAGGAGATCATCACCGTGCCATCGTCTTCGATATCGATCTTGGCTCCTGTTTCCTCAGTGATGCCCTTGATGTTTTTACCACCTGGTCCAATGATCATTCCGATTTGTTCAGGATCGATGCGAATTGTCAGCAAGCGTGGTGCATTGGGTGATAGTTGTTGTCTTGGCTCAGAGAGCAATTCCAACATTTTGCCCATGATGTGAGCGCGCCCAGTTTTGGCTTGCATCACCGCAGCACGAACTGTGTCCATGGAAATGCTGGTAATCTTCATATCCATTTGCAGCGCTGTGATACCCGTGTCCGTACCCGCTACTTTGAAGTCCATGTCACCAAGGAAATCTTCAATGCCTTGAATATCAGTGAGAATGCGAACTTCATCGCCTTCTTTGATTAATCCCATCGCCACACCACTTACGGGCTTGGTAATCGGTACACCTGCATCCATGAGTGCGAGTGTGGAGCCACAGACCGAACCCATGGAGGTCGAGCCATTGGAAGACAAGACTTCCGATACTACACGAAGAACATAGGGGAATTCAGCTTTAGATGGTAGAACTGGCAAAAGGGCGCGTTCAGCCAAAGCTCCGTGACCAATTTCACGACGACCAGCCGATCTCATTGGTCTGGCTTCACCGACTGAGTAAGGCGGGAAGTTGTAGTGGTGCATATAACGCTTTTTCGCGTCAGGATGCAGATCGTCCATTTCCTGTGCATCACCTGGTGTACCAAGGGTGGCGATCGATAGGACTTGAGTCAAGCCACGATTGAATAAGCCACTACCATGTACGCGAGGAATTACGCCTACTTCTGTCCAGATTGGGCGCACTTCGTCAAGTTTGCGTCCGTCAATCCGTACGCTCTGCTCGATCACTTGTAAGCGCATCAACTTTTTGGTGAGGTCTTTATAAGTGGCGCTGATTACCTTTTTATCGGCTCCTAGCTTCACAGGATCGTCATCAGGCAAAGCCGCGATCGCGGCTAAAAGCTCAGCTTTGATCGTATCCAGCGCGGCATCACGAACACTGCGATCTTTTTCGCAGCTAGCGACCACTTGAGCAACTTTATCTTTGACTGTATTGGCAATAAAGTTCTCTAAAGTGAGATCGATTTCGGGGATGACGATTTCTGGCAGCGCAATTCCTAACTCTTGCAGCAACTCAAGTTGAGCTTTGATTAGCTCCAACACTGCTTCGTAACCAAAGTCGATCGCCTCGATCATGTCAGCTTCGGGCAGTTGGTTAGCCCCAGCCTCAACCATGATGATCCCTTCGGCAGTACCAGCAACTACTAAGTCAAGATCACCTGCTTCAACTTCGGCATAAGTCGGGTTGATGATAAATTCATCACCGACTAAACCAACGCGCACCCCTGCCATTGGTCCCATAAATGGCAACCCTGCAATGAGCGCGGCGATCGATGCGCCTGTTACTGCTAAAACATCAGGTGGCACTTTTTCATCGATCGCCATTGTTGTCGCAACGATCTGCACATCATCACGCAACCAGTTAGGGAACAGAGGACGCATCGGGCGATCAATCAGTCTGCAAGTAAGAGTTGCTTTTTCAGGCGGTCTACCTTCACGGCGCAAGAACCCGCCAGGGATACGACCTGCTGCATACAAGCGCTCTTCATAATCAACAAGTAAGGGTACAAAATCTACACCGTCACGAGCAGGACCTCTGGTCGCTGTCACTAATATCGCAGTTTCACCGCACTGGACTAATACTGAGCCGCCAGCTTGAGGTGCAAACGTGCCAATTCTTAATTTAATTTCCCTGCCATAAAAAGGGATGGTTTTCGTTACGGCATCCATCTATAATCTTCTTCCGTTTTGACTTTTTTCACTTTGTATCTTGCAATGTTAGCACTGATGTAGTAGGGTCTGCTGCCGAATACTGAGAAAATAGAGAACGGCACTTTGCCCCCTTCTTTATTTTCTCGCTGGGTTCGTTTGCAATTGAATTAACAAACGTTTAATTAGCATAACTAAAGTTCTCTTTATAGAACTTAACAATGACCTAATCCCACCAAAACTACCTGCCATTTTCCAAATAAACACAACCCAATGCCAACCCTTACCAATCTCGCCCCAAACTGTAATTTTTTGGGTGTTTTTTTCCTGTGCAGATGCTTCTAACTCGTTAGTGGCTTTTACATCTAAATTGTTAAAGTTTGATTCTTGCAACATAAATTTAATCTAATTAATTTAATTTAATTCACTCTAAGTATTCCAGCGATCGCTATATACATAGCTTAAAGTGGATTTAAGAAAATCAAAATCTAACATTTAATTTACAGTGTGAGACAGGAATTATGTTTAAGACTATTTTGTTTCCTTTAAACAGAAGCCCAGAGACGCGCCAAGCTGTAGCGATCGCGATCGATCTCGTTCAAAAGTATCAAGCTGAATTATATGTGATATCGGTTACTGATGATGATCTCGGAGCTTCCCAAGATTTAATTAAAGAGACCCAGTCTTACTTTGCGGAGGTTGGTATTGCTATTAAAACTAAAATCGCTGAGGGCAAGGCAGCTTTTGTGATTTGTGATTTTGCTGATGAAATTAATGCTGACTTAATCGTAATGGGTTCACGGGGAATGAGCCTTACCGAAGATCATCCCGATGGCAGTAGCGTCAGTCAAAAAGTGATTAATCTTTCGCCTTGTCCCGTATTGGTCGTGCCTTAGAGCCAACTAAAAATCTGGTTCATTACCGAGGCTGTCCACTCAATATCAGCTTCGGTGTTCGATTTGCCTAGTGTCAGACGGATGCTATTTTTAGATTCTGTTTCTGAATATCCCATTGCCAATAAAATCGGACTTGGCGCGATCGCCCCACTACTACAAGCAGAGCCAGAACTAATTGCGATACCTGCGAAGTTCATCTCGCGGACAATCCGCCGACCATCAATGCGCTGGTGATAAAAACTGAGATGGTGAGGCAATCTATCTGTTCCCATCCGCCCTGTGGGCATCAGATCGGGAATATCGGTAAGTAATGCGTATAGCTGATCGCGTAATTTGATTAGACGTGCAGATTCTGGAGATAATTCTTTTTCGGCAAGTTCGGCAGCTAAGCCAAGTCCTGCGATCGCCGCCACAGCCTGAGTCCCTGAACGGTAACTGCGTTCTTGTCCACCACCTAAGATTAAAGGGATCAGCGATCGCTGATTAGTGATCAAATTATTAGTACTCAAAGGATTGATATACAGCGCTCCGATGCCCTGCATTCCATAGAATTTATGTGCAGAAATCGAAAGTAAATCAATTGGTAAAGCTTGGACATCAAGTTTGATTTTGCCGATCGCTTGGACAGCATCAGTATGAAATAGCACATCGGCGTTACGACAAATTTGCCCCAGTTTCTCAATCGGCTGAATCGTACCAACTTCATTTTGAGCCGTGATAATTGATACAAGGACAGTATTGGGACGGAGCGATCGCGCTAAATCTTGAGGCGAAACTTGACCAGTGCGATCAACGGACAATCGTGTGATTTCCCAACCATGTTGCTCTAAAAACTCAGCAGGTACTCGCACAGCAGAATGCTCAACTGATGAAATGATCATGTGTTGAGGTGTTTGGTATTGTCGCGCAACACCCATCAACGCCATGTTGTCAGACTCAGTGCCACCTGACGTAAAAATAATTCCTTCAGGATCAGCATTGATCAAATTTGCTAGTTGCAAACGCGATCGCTCGATCACCATCGTTGAGCGCTCGCCCCACTCATGCAGGCTAGAAGGATTTCCCCATTGCGATCGCATTACCTCAGTCATCAAGTCGATGACTTCTAGTCGCACAGGGGTAGTCGCACCATGATCGAGATAAATTTGCATAACCTAATTTTATACGCAAACAAGAAGGGAGTGCTTGGGATTAACTTCTTGTTTAGCGATCGCCATTTGCCTAAGCAAATAATCTAATCAAAACAAAAGGGCAGCACTAAGTGCCGCCCTTCTATAAAAAGCTAAAAGCTATAAAAAACTAGAAGCTATAAAAAACTAGAAGCATCGTTTCTAGTTTTTAAATTGTAGAAATTTCTTTTTCTTTTTCAGCTGTTACCTTATCGATGTTTTTAACAAACTTATCGGTTAATTTATCAACTTGCTCTTGTTGGCTTTTTGAATCATCTTCAGATATTTCTTTTGCCTTCTCTAACTTTCGCAACGAGTCGATCGCATCACGCCGTACATTCCGAATCGCAACCTTGCCCTCTTCGGCAAGCTTAGAGACCATCTTTACCAAATCTTTACGGCGATCGCTCGTCAAAGCAGGAATATTTAGACGAATGCTGATGCCATCATTGTTTGGCGTTAGCCCAATATCTGACTCGGATATAGCCTTTTCGATAGAGCGCATTGTCGAGCGATCAAAAGGTTGAATCATCAGAGTCGAAGCATCGGGAGAAGAGACATTCGCTAAAGCTTTGAGCGAGGTCTCTGCACCATAATATTCCACCGTAATCCGATCTAACAACGAAGCATTAGCACGCCCCGTTCGCACAGTATTAAAATTGTGCTGGGTCGCTTCTACAGCTTTCTGCATTCGCGTCTCAACATCAGTTAACTTCACATGAACCTCCAACATAAGTACCGATAGATTCTCCCATGATGACGCGCCGAATGTTACCCGTAACACCAAGATCAAACACAATAATGGGAATCCCATTTTCTTTGCATAGTGCAAAAGCAGTGGCATCCATCACGCGTAAATCATGGATTAGGGCATGGTCAAAGCTAACGGTTTGAAAACGTTTTGCGTCAGGATTTTTCTTTGGATCACTATCGTAAATGCCATCAACTTTTGTTGCTTTAAGGATCACTTCAGCATCAATTTCAGCTCCACGCAAAGCTGCGGTTGTATCAGTCGTGAAATAAGGATTGCCTGAACCTGCACCAAAAATAACCACCCGATTGTTTTCAAGGTGGCTAATGGCGCGGCGGCGGATATATGGCTCAGCGATCTCTTGCATGGCGATCGCCGACATCACTCTAGTCTGGATCGGTTCGTCAAGATGTTCTAAAGCATCTTGTAAAGTGAGTGCATTCATCACTGTTGCGATCATCCCGATATAATCAGCGGTGGCGCGATCCATGCCTTTAGCAGCACCATTAATACCCCGAAAAATATTCCCGCCGCCAACCACAATCGCGACTTCAGTCCCGTCATTGACAATCTGGGCAATTTGCAGGGCAATATCTTGCACAACTTCAGGATCAATACCAAAGCTGCGATCGCCCATGAGCGCCTCGCCACTGAGCTTTAATAAAATGCGCTTGTATTTAGGGATTTCTCTAGAGATTTCTTGAGTGATTTCTATCTTTGTAGTTATTACGTCCATGTTTCATTCCTGATGATTATTTTCTCTCTCTAGATTTAAAGACGTATCTACATGCCTTTAGAGTTTCTACGGCAAATAACGTAACTTGCGATCTCTATCAATCCAGTGCATACTGTGCATTAAAATCGTCGCTGCTATCTATGGATTGCAAAGAAGCATTTGAGAGATTTGTACAATTCAAATTTGCTCCATTTAGGTTTGCTCCTAGTAAAAATGCACCTTTAAAATCAGCTTTATAGCAATTTGATTTACTAAGATTTGCGCCATCTAGCCGCGCTTTACTTAACTGAGCATCCACAAGGAATGAGCCATTAAGATCGGCTTCCCTTAAGTCAGCATAATTGAGATTTGCTTTACTTAGATTTGCACCACTCAGATCGGCTCTTGATAATAGACAATCACAAAGATTGGCTGCATATAAATTAGCGTGCGAAAGATCAGTATCAGTCAGATTTGCATAGCTAAGATTTGCCTCACTAAAGCTTGCCCCACCTAAATTAGCGCCTTCAAGATTCGCTCCATTTAATTTTGCCCCATCTAAGTTTGCTCCTTTCAAAAATGCTTCTGAAAGATTAGCACCCTCTAAGTTGGCTCCAACTAGAGACACACAACTTAAATTTGCTCCCGTTAGGTCAGCATTTACGAGACTCACATCATTTAGATTAGCGCCAGTCAAGTCAGCATTTTTTAGATTAGCGCGTTCTAGTTTAGCGCCATGCAAGTCAGCCTTAATCAGACTAGCACCATTTAGATCCGCCTCACAGAGATTTGCATCACTTAAACTGGCTCGATATAGGACGGTCATACAAAGCTTTGCACAGTATAAATTTGCTTCATTTAAAGTGGTGCATGATAGATTTACTTCGCTGAGGTTAGCCCTAATCAGTGCGATCGCTGTCAAACTTACGCCACTGAGATTTTCGCGGCTTAGATCGACCTCATTAAAATCTCGTAAACCTTTGTTATAGCGATCTATAAGTTCTCTAGCTTTCATTTTATTTATCCGTTTTATTTATCCGTTGGCAAAATTGCACCCGTCATATTGGCGCCATCCAAGTTTGTCCACAACATAAAAGCACCTCTTAAATTTGTCCATAGCATAAAAGCTCCTTTGAGATTTGCGCCTGTCAAACTTGCCCGATTGAGATTAGCCCGATTGAGATTAGCCCGATTTAAACTGGCTCCATTTAACACAGCTTCGTCCAGATTTGCGCCTGTCAAATTAGCTTCGTTCAAAACTGCATTGTGTAAATTTGTGCGAACTAGAAACGCACCACGCAGATCAACATTGCTCAGATCAGCTCCGCTTAAATTTGCGCCCATCAAATTTGCACCACTTAAATTGGAGCCAGTGAGATTGGCATTGGATAGATTTACACCATTTAAGTTTGCGCCACTGAGGTTTGATTTCATCAAAAATGCACCTGTGAGATTTGTCCAACTCAAATCTGCTTCGATCAAGTTGGCTTCGTTTAGATTTGCCCAACTCAGGTCACAGCCCGATAGATTAGCTCGTTCTAAATTTACACCTAGTAAATTTGCCCAGCCCAGATTAGCGCGACTGAGAGAGCAACCACTCAAATTTGCTTCGACTAGGTCAACGGCATTGAGATTAGCTTCATTTAAAATCGCGCCACGCAAATCGACTCCATGCAACTCTGCACCTGTTAGATTAGCTTTAGTCAAATCGACATTTACCAAACAAGCTTGGCTAAGATTTGCTCCACTAAGATTTGCCTTGATCATCAGTGCCCCTGTAAAATCGGAGTCACTAAGGTCAGCTCCCAGTAAATTAGATTCAATGAAAAATGTGCCATTTAGCTTGGCTTGACTCAGATTTGCACTGTTAAGACAGGCTCCTGTCAAGGTGGCAAGACTGAGATCGGCGTTGACTAGAGATGCACTGGTTAAATTTGCTCCCTTGAGGTTAGTGGCTACTAAACAAGCCTCGTCAAGACAAGCTCTTTGCATATCTGCTTTAATTAACAGTGCGGCAGTGAGATTAGCCTCAGTAAGATTTGCTTCAATAAGATTGGCTCGGTTGAGGTCGGCTCCATGCAAAAATGCACCAGTTAGATTTGCTTGGGATAGGATCGCGTCTGCAAGTTTGGCGCTGCTAAAATTAACTCGCTTAAGGTCGGCTCCTTGGAGATTTACACCTTCTAAGCTCGATTTGGTAAGATTTGCTTTGGTAAAATCGGTAAGATTCACGTCTGCCTCGGTTTAATTCGTTGATTTGGCTAGACAAGATGGCTACTTCTCAGTCTTCCTCTAAAGTTAGAATACATGAAGAAAATGGTGATGCGATCGCCTTGCAATATTTGGCTTAGATGCTAGGGTCATGACGAATATCGATACAAATTTACAAGAAGATTTCCAAAAGACTGTTTTCGGTAAGGTTTATCTGGTCGGTGCGGGACCAGGTGACGCGGGACTAATGACACTCAAAGGCAAGGCTTTATTAGAATCTTGTGATGTAGTGCTTTACGATGCATTGGTCAGCGATGAGATTCTGGCGATGATCAATCCGATCGCCCTAAAAATTCATGCAGGGAAACGGCGCGGTCATCATTCGCTATTGCAAGAGGAAACTACGCGGTTATTGATTGAGAAAGCGAAAGAATATGCGATCGTAGTCCGCTTAAAAGGGGGCGATCCGTTTATTTTTGGTCGTGGTGGCGAGGAACTAGCTGACTTGAGATCGGCGGGAATTAGGGTTGAAGTTGTGCCTGGGATTACTTCAGGTATCGCGGCTCCTGCCTATGCAGGTATCCCGCTTACGCATCGCGATTTTAGTTCATCGGTAATTTTTGTGACGGGGCATGAGTCGGCTGGCAAATATCGTCCGCAAATTAACTGGACAGCGATCGCTCTCGCTGCGGAAACGATTGTGGTGTATATGGGATTGCACAACTTAGATGAAATTGTGACTAAGTTAATAGCGGCTGGACTGCCAGAATCTATGCCTGTAGCTCTGATTCGGCAAGGGACACGCACTGATCAGTCAGAGCTAATTGGCTGCTTGGGTAATATTGTTGAATTGGTAAATGAGAATCACTTTGCACCACCTGCGATCGCCGTTATTGGCAATATCGTCAACTTTCTAGAATTGTAATCATAAAAACAAACTAAAAAAAGTGGCGCAGAGCGCCACTTTTTTTAAAGCTTTGGTTGGCGCTTGTGCCACTCGGTTGATTGCTCAAAGCCATAAGCAACTTGCAGCAATACATCTTCACGCAAAACGTTAGAGATCATTTGTAAACCGATCGGCATTCCTTTAGAGTCAAACCCACAAGGAACACTAATTCCGGGTAACCCAGCTAGGTTTACAGGAATTGTCATCAAATCTGAGAGATACATACCTAGTGGGTCTTCAGTTTTACTGCCTGCTCGGAAAGCGGTGGTCGGGGCAGTTGGACAAACTAAGACATCGACTTGCTCAAAAGCGGCTTGAAAATCTTGAGCGATCAGAGTTCTTACCTTTTGAGCTTTGATGTAGTAAGCATCGTAATAACCTGCTGATAGGACATATGTACCGATCATGATCCGCCGCTTTACTTCTGTACCGAAGCCTTGCTCACGCGTGTTTTCATACATGCTCAGCAAGTTTTCAGCATTTTCATCGCGGAAGCCATACTTTACGCCGTCATAACGGGCGAGGTTGGCTGAGGCTTCAGAGGGGGCAATGATGTAGTAGGTGGGCAAGCCATAACGAAATCGGGGACAGGAAATTTCATAGACTTCTGCGCCCATGCTTTCCATATGTGCGATCGCTTGTCTTACCGATGCTTCAACTTCACTATCTAGCCCTTCGCCAAAGGTTTCAGTAATTACACCGACTTTCTTGCCCTTGAGCGATTGAGTTAAATCTGGAGTTAATAAAGCTGCATAGTCAGGAACCTCAATGTTGATGCTAGTCGAATCTTTGGGATCGTAACCCGCGATCGCACCCAAAAATATCGCTGCATCTTCGACAGTATTCGCAAAAGGACCTATTTGATCAAGTGATGACGCAAAAGCAACTAGCCCAAATCGTGAAACTAATCCGTAAGTTGGCTTTAGACCAACCACGCCACAATATGAAGCAGGTTGACGGATCGATCCACCCGTATCTGAGCCTGTAGCAATTACACATTCACCACTAGAGACTGCGGCGGCGGAACCACCTGATGAGCCACCTGGCACATAGTCCGTATTCCAAGGATTGGCAGTAAGTGCAAAAGCCGAGTTTTCAGTCGAGCTACCCATCGCAAACTCATCAAGGTTAGTCTTGCCAACCATCACTGCGCCCGCCGATCGCAATTTTGCGGTAATTGTCGCTTCGTAGGGTGGGACAAAATTTTTCAGCATTTTGGAGCCGCAAGTGGTGGGCATCCCTTTGACACACATGTTGTCTTTCATGCCAAGCGGTACACCTGCAAGTACTGGTAAATTCTCGCCTGCGGCGATCGCGCGATCAACTTCTTTTGCCTGTGCGATCGCCAATTCGGTCGTGACAGTTACAAAACTATGCAATTTTGGCTCTAGCCGATCAATACGATCTAAAAACTCTTGAGCAATTTCGGTTGCTGATCGCTCTTTATTGATTAAGGTTTGACGAATTTGGGCGATCGACATCATAAAGAATCTATATAGTCATTGGGCTGAGTCTCTAAGTATAAAACTAAACCCTAACGACTAGAGATCGTATTTCATTCGTTGAGCCAGCTAAAAACAGTTTCTACGGTTAATTGCAGATCACTAGCAAAGTCTGGCATTGGTAAAACTTGTTCAGGGCGATCGTATACTTGCAAAGCTTGATCGGCGCGATAGATAAAAATCACTTTGTCATCAGGATCAAGCAACCACGCTATCTCAGTCCCATTTTCAAGAGCAAACAGTATTTTTTTGACTAATTTAGTTTGTCGTTGATCTGGTGACAAAATTTCAATCATCCAGTCGGGAGAAATATTAAAAACATTAGCGATTTCCCCATTGGCATCGCGCACGATCCGATCCCACCGAAAAACTGATATATCTGGCACGATGGACATCCCGCCAAAAGTGCAGCGTAATTCGGGAAATGCTCTGGCAATGCGCTTTAACCTTAAGGCACTATTAATAAAAGAAGTAAATTCACCTTGAATTGCGCTGTGTTTTCCTTTTGGCATTGATTTTTGAATTATTTCATTATCAAAATATTCACTTTCTGGCTCCGTCTCAGGATTTGCCAAAAAGTCTTTTAGTGAGAAAGATTTGACGGCGGCTTGTACCATTTTTTCGCAGTGGTAAGGATTTAGACTTAGGCGATCGCTATCTCTGACTCATAATATGCGCTGCACATTATAGGGCTAAGCTAAGCTACCTACTTTTTGCAATCTTTGCTTAACTATAGCTATAGTAATTTGAGGCTCAGATACTTCTACTGTATCTTGATAAATTAACCCTTCTACACTGTATCCAGCCTCTTTGCTTTCAGCCATAGGATAATATTCAACAATTGTACCAATGCTCCCTTTCTTAAGACTGAATTGAGGAATGTCTTGTATCAATTGGACTTGTAAAAACAGGGAAAATACCATGATTTCTTCCTCCTTTTAAAGAACCAATTATTTAATACTTTTGTCCATACTGAGTTTTAAGAGTTGGTTGAGATTCTAAAGACAAAATCTGTTCCCGTAAATCCTGTTCTAATTGCTGCCAGTTTTCCAAATTATAACCACGATTTTAGGAAAAACATCAAAATTATATGAAGTAAAGTTGATTTTTTGCAGCTCTTATTTAGATATTTATATTTAAGCGTGATAAAATGACGTTGTATTTATGAGTTTTTGGCATGTTTTGCTCGGTTTCTCAAATTTACCCTGATCTTTTAGACATAATAATTGTGAATGAATGGAAAAAATTAGATTTAAGGAGGAGCATATTTTCAGACCTGCGACAATGACCCTACTAGCAGCTTTAACCATTAAAAAACTTTTCTGGAAACCTACAGAAGGTTTTCCGCTTATAGAAGCATAACTTTTTTAGGTTTGATGCATGGCTTTATGTATGAAGCTGTAGGAGAATTTTTAAATTGTCTGGACAAGTGTGAAGAAAGCAAATACAATATATCCGCAAATTAAGGTACGTTCGCACCGCTTGGAGGTCATTATTCCTGAACCGCTAACCCTGACTGTGAGTTTACGAGGCAGCCGCGAAGTCAAGGACACCTATCAACTGATCCGCCTCACAGGACTTCTCGACGCTTTTTCTGAGCCAGCTTTTAAAAAAGTGATTGGCAAATGCGTTGAAGATGGCCCTCTTAACGTGATTTTAGATCTGTCAACCATTGATTTTATCGATAGCTCTGGACTGGGGGTTTTAGTGCAAATGGCTAAAAAAACTCAAACCTTAAACGGCACTCTCCAGATTGTTACCAACCCTAGAGTCACCCAAACCGTGAAATTGGTTAGATTAGACCAATTCCTGTCACTTCAGACATCGATTAATGATGCTCTTGCAAAGATCAGTCAAACTAAAAAAGACTAGGTAGGATCAAAAATTTCATATTGGAGTCACATTAGAAATTAGAGCGATCGCCGTAATTACACTCTAGTAGGACAGATAGAACTTTGTACTATCTGTCTTACTAGGACTGAGCGATTAATGCGGGGCAATTTTTCTAGATTTGATACTGGATTTAATATTTCTATTGATTGCAAATTGTTCTAAACAGTCGCAATCAACTTATGATGGAGTTGAGACAAAATCTACAAGACACTTATGGGCAGGCTTAGCTTGCCCATAAGTGTCTTTAGTGAATCTAAATGTCAAATGTGCATTTTGTCTAAACATTTTGTCTAACGTAACTTAAGCAAACTAATTATTCGGTAATGGCTTTCTGCTCAACAGTTGACAATATCGCTGAGATTCCAGTCTCAGCCCTAGCCTATATCGGCGATGCTGTTTACGAAATGCAAATCCGATTGCATTACCTATTACCGCCCCGTACCCCAAAGCAGTATCACCAACTTGTAGTTAGTCAAGTTAGGGCTGAGCAACAAGCAAAGCTTCTTGAAAAACTTGATCTCACAGCTATTGAGTCCGACTTGGTAAGACGCGGACGCAATGCTGCAAGTTCGGCTCCTCGTAAAGTCGATCCCCACATTTATCAAAATGCCACAGGATTTGAAGCAGTGATTGGTTATCTTTATTTAACCGATCGCGATCGCCTTGACCAAATTTTTATTCAGCTACTTAGCCACATCGACACCCCAGCGCCGCCATGACACCGCAACCCAGACTGAAGTTCAACAAGAAACAATCCGACAGCAACACTGATCGAGACACAGATAGAAATACAGATAGAAATTCTGAGAAACGCTCTGACAAGTCTTTCGTTAAATATTCTGATAAGCGCTCCGACAGTCGTCCTAACAAATATACTGATAAGCGTCCTGAGAGAGCTTCCGACAGATCTTTTGACAAGCCTTACAAATCTTCCGAGAAAAGTTTTGATAAGCGCCCTGAAAAGTATTCGGGTAAATATTCTGATAAGCGCTCTGATAGTCGTTCTGACAGCCGCTCAGATCAATCCTCAGGTAAATATTCTGATCGCCGTCCTGAAAAAAGCTTTGAAAGACGCTCTGAATTATCTTCAGAACCAAGATTTGAGCGCAAATTTGAGAAGCCGATCGCTAAAAAATTTGGTGACAAGAAGTTCGGCGATAAATTTGGTGACAAGAAATTTGACCGCGGGGATCGTGGGGATCGTAATTTTAGCGATCGCAAATTTGATCGGGATCGTAATTTCGGCGATCGCGCATCGGTTCCTAACTTTGAGCGGCGCTCTCTACCTCCCGTCTCCCGTGATGTTGATCCCGATGGTGAATTAGGAATTTCCCCGCCAACTCAAGTCCCTGAAAATCCTGATATTGTCTATGGCCGTCATGCAGTTGAAGCCGTTCTAAATAGCGATCGCAGCATTAATCGCGTTTGGGTCACAGCCAGAATGCGCTATGCTCCTGACTTCCTTCCCTTAATTGATGAAGCGAAAGCCGCAGGTGCAGTAGTTGATGAGGTTGACTCACTTCGCCTTGATCGAATTACTGATAATGGTCGTCATCAAGGCATCGCGGTGCAGGTCTCAGCCTATGAGTATGCTGATCTTGATGAGTTGATCGCTAGTGCTAAGGAGAAATCCACCCAACCCGTAATCGTGATCGCTGATGGGATTACTGATCCCCATAATTTAGGTGCGATTATTCGGAGTGCCGCCGCCCTCGGCGCACAAGCTCTGGTGATCCCCCAGCGCCGTGCCGCAGGTATTACCGCCACAGTCGCTAAAGTTGCCGCAGGTACATTAGAGATATTGCCTGTCGCCCGTGTTGTTAATCTCAACCGCGCCCTTGAGAAAATCAAAGAGGCTGGTTTCTGGGTTTACGGAACGATGACCGATTCGGGTAACGCGATCCACAAAACCAAATTTTCGGGAGCGATCGCCCTAGTAATCGGTGCAGAAGGCGAAGGTTTAAGTCTGTCAGTTCAGAAAAACTGTGACTTTCTTGTCTCTATACCTTTAGAAGGAAAAGTCGAGAGCTTAAATGCATCAGTGGCGACTGGAATGGCTCTATATGAGATTTTTAGACAACGTTGGGTGAATACGTTAAACCTGAACAATTTGTCTTGAAGTGATATTTTAAGTTATATAAATACACAGAGAAAGTTTTATAAAGACTTCTCCTAGCCATTCACCTTAGCTGTGTAAAAACATGGATGGTAACTTGTTCAAAAATATTTTTACATCAATTCTCGAAGTGATCGGCTTAGCGGTATGGATCGAAGTTGTTACCGACTCACCACGTTGCACATACTTCTTTGGTCCTTTTATCAGCGAGTCTGAAGCCAATTTAGCAAAAACTGGCTATATCGAAGACTTAGAATCGGAAGGTTCTAATGGGCTGGTCGTAATTGTTAAGCGTTGCAAGCCTGACAATCTGACAATCTATGACGATTCACTGGATTTTAAACTTGACCGCTTTTTTGCATTTAGCGGTCAGACTCTTTAATCAGTAACCTGATAAGTTAATTAAGGGACTTCATTCAGTCCCTAATTTTTTTTGAGATAAATGCATAATTGAAGATATAGATATTTCTTGTGAGCTTTATGTTATTTGGACTTGGCAAAAAGTTGACGCTTCCAACTGCGGCTGACGCGCTGGCTGGAAGAACTTCAGAAATTCCCACTGCATTGCATCATTTTGTAAATGGAAAGGCTCTGAAACCACCTTTTCCTGAAGGTATGGAGACTGCCGTATTTGGTTTGGGTTGTTTTTGGGGAGCGGAACGTTGTTTTTGGAAACAAAATGGAGTTTATGTGACGTCGGTTGGTTATGCCGCAGGATTAACTCCTAATCCAACTTATGAAGAGGTCTGCTCTGGCAAGACGGGACACAATGAAGTTGTATTAGTTGTGTACGACCCTAAGCTAATTAGTTATGCAGATTTGCTCAAAGTTTTTTGGGAATCTCATAACCCCACGCAAGGAATGCAACAAGGCAATGATAAGGGGACACAGTATCGCTCTGGGATATACGTTTATAACGATACTCAAAGAAAGATTGCTGAGGACTCACGCGAATTGTATCAGGATGCTCTTCAAGCTTCGGGTATGAAGCAAGGCATTACGACTGAGATTCGTGACTTGGATCAGTTTTATTATGCTGAGGGCTATCATCAGCAATATTTAGCCAAGAATCCGGGTGGTTATTGCGGACTGGGCGGTACAAATGTTTGCTATCCTGCTGTCGCAGTTTAATATCAATAAAAGAAACAACCCCGCAAAGCGGGGTTGTTTCTTTTTATAAGGCATTGATGACCATTGCGGCTAGTTTGCTGGCTGCGCCTGCTTCTCCGCATACTTGCTTTAGGCGATCGCGCATTTTGGCTAATTCATCAGGGCGATCAAGATAAAACAAAACTTCGTTAGCGACCTGAGTGGGTGTGAGCGCCCCTAAAAGTTCTGGCACGATCGCTTCACCCGCCCAGATATTTGGCCATGATAGCAATTGCCCTCGGTTTTGAATTTGCGAAATTAAGATCGAATTAATTGAGTTTGATAAGACTTTGCCTAATAGTGGCGCAGCTGCGAGCAAGCCTAATAGACCATCCCAACCAACTTTCATATCTGCAAAATTAGTTGGCAATAAAACAAGCATCGGTTGATGCAGAGATGCAAGTTCGGCAGTATTTGCCCCGACTGTGGTGATACAGATTTGGCTGCTCTTGATTAGTTTATGGGCTGGGAACTCGTGATTAATTAAGATAACTGTACCTTTAGCCGTTAGCAAATTACCATCACTCAAGATTGCTGTAGCCCCTTCACTGTCTGGCGTGGGGAAGCTGATTTGAGCATATTCAGCTAAGGTGTCGGCGGTGGTGGTGGGCGCGAGGGCGATCGCAAATTCTAGATCAGGGGATTTTTGCTTAAGGATGTCCGCGATCGCGATCATTAGTGGTACGCCGATTTTTAACTTATGACCTTTTGACCCAGGCATAAAGCAAATTTTGTGAGTTGATTTAGTTAATAAAGATTCGCTAAGTAAATCTTTATTAACTTGATCGACCATCAAATCACCGATTATGGTTGCTTTTTCTCGAAACTGGATGGGGATTTTATTGGCGATCGCCTGATTGCGAACAGCAAAAAAATCAACATATCGATACCACCTCGCTTCCCACTCTGCATAAATGAGCGTCTTGTAACCCAGTCGTTTAGCGATCGCTACCGCAAAAAACTGATCACCACCAAGAAAAATTACCAGCCCTTGTTTCGCCCACTGCCAATTAGGAGTTTTGCCCCATAGCAAAAACTCAAAAAACTGTTCATGAGACAATACGCGCTCAACATTAGGAAAGCTTTTAGCGAGTTGTGCTTCTTGACCACTCGCATTCTGGTCGGGTGATAACGCGATCGAGATTCGAGGTTTAGTTGTTGATTGGGGCGATCGCTCAAAAGACATATCTAGCGCTTTCAGAAAGGGATATACCCATGTCGTCAACTCCCCAGGACCGTTTGACAAAATTAAAATATCTCGGGTGCGAGGCGCATTAGTCATAGTTATAAAACCATAAAGTAGAGAGAGCGCAAAGCGCTCTCTCTACTTTATGAGTAAATTGAAAATAGGGGATCAAATTAGCGATAAGATTATGCACGCAAAATCAGGTTAAATTAAAGGCTAGTTACTAAGCTTTTTACCCAAATTTTTATAAACGTCACGCATGTGGATTTAAGTAGTTTATTTGATACAGCAAAACCCGTAATTGGGGTTATTCATCTTTTACCGCTGCCCACCTCGCCACGTTGGGGGAGCAGTCTCAAAGAGGTCATTGATCGTGCTGAGCAAGAAGCCACGGCACTCGCCGCAGGTGGAGTGCAAGGAATTATTGTCGAGAATTTTTTTGATGCTCCCTTTACTAAAGGTCGCGTTGATCCTGCGGTGGTGAGTGCCATGAGTCTGGTTGTGCATCGTGTCAAACAGATGGTCGGTGTTCCCGTTGGGATCAATGTCCTCAGAAATGATGGTCATAGTGCGATGGCGATCGCTTCCTGTGTTGGAGCTAAATTCATCAGAGTGAATGTCCTCATGGGCGTAATGGCGACTGATCAAGGCATTATCGAAGGTGATGCTTACAAACTATTGCGCTATCGCCGTGAACTAGGCTCCGATATTAAAATCTTTGCTGATGTCTTGGTGAAGCACGCTCAGCCAATTTCTGTACCACAAATTTCCGCAGCCGTCCACGATACGATTCATCGCGGGTTAGCTGATGCCGTGATTTTGTCAGGATGGGCAACTGGTCATCCGCCCACAGCTGAAGACCTCCGAGAGGCAAAATTTGCTTGTGGTAATACCCCTCTGCTGGTCGGCTCTGGTGCAACATGGGACAACGTGCCGCAGTTGATGGAACACGCTGACGGTGTGATCGTGTCTAGCTCACTCAAGCGTAATGGTCAAATTCAACAATCAATCGATCCGATTCGGGTCAGTCGCTTTGTTGATGCAGTCCGTTTAGATATCGCTAACAAAAAGAATAATCATATTGCTGAAGACCAAATATTGCGATCGCCTCCTGTCGCAATTGGGTAAAATCTTTATTAATAAACCAAATCAAGCAAATGGCATGAAGTGCCATTTGCTTGATTATTTAGTTTGAGCAGGTAGGTATAAATTGTCAGGAACAGCTACAAGAAAACGCTCTGAGCCGAGGTTGCATCGGTGGTCGCGCCCTGCGATCGCTGCTTTGTCGCTATTTGGCTTTTCGCTTACAACTTATTTGACCGTAACTCACTTTTTCGGTCAGCAAGTTGCCTTCTGCAAAGTTGAAGGCAGTGGTTGCGACTTGGTGCTAAGTAGTGAGTATGCCAAAGTTTTTGGAATTCCTCTAACCATTTTTGGAGCTTTAGGCTATCTCACTTTGGGTGTTTTAGCTGGAATGCCTTTGGTACTAAAACGCGATGATCCTAAAGCCCAAGCACAACTTAAAGAAGTATCTGCCTTTTTGATGTTTATGGTGTCTTCATCAACATTTGTGTTTAGTGGATACTTAATGTATTTACTCGCCTCAGGCAGTATCGGCGGTCAGCCACAGATTTGTATTTATTGCCTTGCTTCAGCAGCGGCGATGACGACAATTTGGTTGCTGACAGTATTTGGCAATGTCTGGAAAGATGTTGGTCAACTGTTTTTTACAGGGGCGATCGTGGCGATCGTGACGCTGACTGGTACTTTGGGTGTTTATGCTAGTCAGGGTAAGCTGGCGGCTCAGAGCAATAGCTTTGCGGGGCGTTTAGCGCAACATCTGACTGTTACTAATGCAAAGATGTATGGTGCATATTGGTGTCCCCATTGTCAGGATCAGAAGAAGAAGTTTGGCGAGGCAAAAAAATTAATTCCTTACGTTGAGTGCGATCCTAAGGGTGAAAAATCACAGACTGCACTATGTCAACAAAAAGGTATTCAAAGTTTTCCGACTTGGGAGATCAACGGCAAGATGATTTCAGGTGATCTTCCTTTAGATAAGTTAGCCGATGAGTCTGGCTATAAAGGCGATCGCAGCTAAAACAAAAACAAACTAAATTTAAAAGCTTATAAAGCCTAAACCTTAAACAAAAAGAGAGCGCAATGCGCTCTCTTTTTGTTTAAGGTTTATAGACCCCAATAATTTGTTCTTTCTTGGAGCCAGCCATTTTTGCGCCATTTCTCGACAATCTGAAATACTTGAGCGCGTAACTCTAAATGCTGCAACCCACGAGGTAAGGCGATCGCTAAACTATGTACTGCTAAAGGCTGACCAATGCGATCATATTCAGGATGATCTTTGAGCCATTGGCTAAGGCTGCTGCGATCGCCGACAAAAGCTTTAACTTTGCCAGATTGCAGGGCAGTTAGACCATCTTGATAAGAATTTGCCCCAATAATGGCAGCTTTAGGAAATTGGGATTGAATGGCAGCGATCGCTGCCGAATTTTTGAAAACAGCGATCGCAACTGGTTGGCTGAGTTCTTGAGCCGTTATGCTACGTTTAGCGATCGCGACCGTGCTGTCGGTGTAGTAAGGCAGAGAAAAATCAACTAGACGAGATCGATTGGTGGTGACTGTAATTTGAGCGATCGCTAAATCAACTTGATTATTTACTAATGCCGATAAGCGATCGCGATTTTTTAAGGGCAATAATTCAAATTTGGTATTTAGCTCTTTAGCTAATTCACGAGCAATGTCAATTTCTAAACCGACTAAGTTGCGATCGCGATCGTAAAATCCGAGAGGCGGTAAATTATCTTTGACCCCAATAATTAGCTTGCCACGCTTTTGAACTGGACTTAAAGAATTTGGCTCAGATGCTATCGCCGTCTCATTTACAGACAAAGTATTTAGATGATTTACTGCCCCGAATACAGCAATTAAAGTTAGGAGACTTAAAGCTAACCTCTTTACTTTTTTGAGATTATAGTGTACCAATTTAAAGTACATAAAAGTACAAAGTAACAAAAATTTGTAAAGAAAACTTGAAATTTTTTATTTACCCTAGCTATAATAACTATGTTTTGTAATCCCGATCACATTCCAGGGTCTAAATTAGGAGGTATTGATTTGGCAAGGAGACGTAAGCGCAAGAGTCGCCGTCGCCAAGAAGGGCGCAAAATCCTAGAGCATATTCCTCAATTTAGTATCGATAGCGGTGAAGATAAGCCCGTGACGGCTGCACGCAAGTACATTCACACACATGGCATTCTTCCTCCAGCACTGTTGCTCGTCAGACGTAATGAGCATACAACAGATCGATACTTCTGGGCAGAAAAAGGACTATTTGGAGCACAGTATGTTGAAGAAAACCACTTCTTGTTCCCTAGTTTGAAACCACCTGAAGAGAGAGAAGTTGCTCTTTCTGTATGCAGATAAATTTATAAATTTTTATCCAATTACTAGAGCAATAGAAACTTTCACTTTTTTCGATTGTTTCACTTTTTCAATACTCATAAAATACTTGTCAAACATATTTAGTATGTTTAGAACTCTTATGGTTCTTGATATCAATATCAGATGGGGATTTAACTGAACTCCAAATATACTAGCTGTTGAACTTCTTTATAACATCTTCCAGAAGTGGCATTTCACTTCTGGAAGATGTTATTAATTTTATTAAAATGCATGATGCATTTTATAGCTAGCGTCATTCTTCCTAGAAAGAATCAACACATAAAAAAGAGCAAACCTAGGTTTGCTCTTTTTTATGTGTTGATT
>JANXUJ010000200.1 GCA_025356295.1 Cyanobacteriota bacterium | reverse complement strand
GGTGTGGGGCTTCGCCCCACACCACTATCTCTTGGCTGGGAAGGGAGTATCTCTAAGCAACGATGCATACTTAAAAAAGCGAATATTTTTGCTAATGTTATATTTAAGTATAACTAAAAAGAATATGCATACAACGAATCTTCGTAGAGTTGGCGGCTCGATTATGTTAGCCATTCCCCCAGCCGTTCTCGAAATTTTAAACCTTCAGTCAGGTACAACGGTGGGAGTTGCTGTCGATAATGGCAGACTGATTATTGAAGCTCAGCCGAAGCCACAATATTCACTAGATGAACTCTTGGCTCAATGCAACCCTAATGCACCAATAACAGAAAGCGATCGCACTTGGCTAAATTTCAAACCTGTGGGGAATGAACTGTGAAACGTGGTGAGATTTATCTCGTTTCGCTTGATCCGACTGAAGGGCATGAACAACAAGGTACTAGACCAGTTTTGATTGTCTCTCCAGACAAATTCAATGACTTAACTAAAGTTCCTATTGTTGTTCCAATTACATCGGGTGGAAGCTTTGCGAGAACCGCAGGTTTTGCTGTTTCGCTAGCTACGGGTGAAACTCGTACTAAAGGGATAATTCGTTGCGATCAACCTTGTCCTATTGATTTAGGTGCTCGGAAAGCTCGCAGGTTGGAGAGTGTGCCAGATCAGATCATTGATGATGTATTGGCTAAAATTGTCACTCTGTTTAGCTCTTAGCGGTCAAATATGGCTCGGATATGTCGAATATTTAAGTGAAATAAAAAATTATTTAGTACACAAAGCATTTAGTCGGTCAACAATATCGCTCTCTTTGCTAGCCGCAGCGCCTAAATCTTGCTTTGCCTTGTCCACTGCACTTTTATCTTTCGCCTCGATCGCTTTAACCTGAGCTTTCAGAGACTGGGATATGTCAGCATACATACCCGATAGTTGGATTTGCTGTTCTTTGAGCTTTGAGTCTTGAATCGCGATCGCTTGTACCTCAACACGAATTTGATCGATATTTTCAGAAAGCTGCACAAACCCTGAACTATCCTTAGGCACAGCCAGTGATTTGGCTTTATTGGCAACAGTAACTATTTTGTTGCATTGAGAAATCTTGTTTTCCCCACATCCGTAAAGTGCAAGTCCGCAGGTCAGAGCCATAAGACCAAGAACAGTAGAGCGATTAAGATGCTTGGATAAAGAGTTGAGAAAGTATTTATAAAATTGCATTATTGTTGGGGGCGGGTAGTCCAAACTTGGTGTTGTCGCGTCTAAAAATTCTAAAATGTTTTAGCTGATTAAATTTACAAACAATAAAGAGATTTTGAACTATGTCTGATAATCGCATCAATAAGCGCGCCGACAATCGCAAGAGCCGCGCAATTACTGAAGGTGTTCAGCGATCGCCTAACCGCGCGATGTTACGCGCAGTTGGGTTCCAAGATGCAGATTTTACTAAACCTATTGTCGGGGTAGCAAGCGCTCACAGCACCATTACGCCTTGCAATATGGGCATTGCCCCCTTAGCGATTCGCGCTGAAAAAGGCATTCGAGATGCAAATGGGATGCCTCAAGTTTTCGGCACGATCACGATTAGTGATGGGATATCCATGGGAACTGAGGGTATGAAATATTCGCTAGTATCGCGTGATGTGATCGCTGACTCGATCGAAACTGTTTGTACGGGTCAGAGCATGGATGGAGTTTTGGCGATCGGCGGCTGCGACAAGAACATGCCAGGGGCGATGATCGCGATCGCAAGAATGAACATTCCTGCGGTATTTGTTTATGGCGGTACGATTGAGCCAGGGCATCTTGATGGCGAAGATTTGACTGTAGTTAGTTCTTTTGAAGCGGTGGGTCAATTTAGCGCTGGCAAAATTGATGAAGCGAGACTTAATGCGGTTGAGCGAAATGCTTGTCCTACCGCAGGTTCTTGCGGTGGTATGTATACGGCAAATACGATGTCTTCGGCTTTTGAAGCGATGGGCATGAGCTTGATGTATTCCTCCACGATGTCGGCTGTTGCTCCCGAAAAAGCAGCTAATACAGAATTGGCGGGTACGGTTCTAGTCAATGCGATTCGCAATAATTTACTGCCTCGCGATATTATCACGCGCAAATCGATCGAGAATGCAATTGCGGTAGTCATGGCAATAGGCGGATCAACCAATGCAGTTTTACACTTTTTAGCGATCGCCCATTCCGCCGACCTCGAATGGACATTAGATGATTTTGAGCGCATTCGTGAGCGTGTGCCTGTTCTCTGTGACCTTAAGCCATCAGGAAAGTATGTCGCAACCAACCTCCATAAATCTGGTGGTATTCCTCAAGTCATGAAGATGCTCTTAGTCCATGGCTTATTACATGGCGACTGCATCACGATCACTGGTCAAACTGTTGAGGAAGTTCTCAAAGATATTCCTGCTGAACCTCGCGCTGATCAGGATGTAATCCGTCCGTGGGATCGTCCGATGTATAAGCAAGGACATCTCTCGATCCTTAGAGGCAACCTCGCTATAGAAGGTGCTGTCGCCAAAATTTCTGGGGTCAAGAATCCAATCATTACGGGACCCGCCCGTGTGTTTGAATCGGAAGAAGATTGTCTGAGGGCAATTCTTGCAAACAAGATTATTGCAGGTGATGTATTAGTGATCCGCTACGAGGGACCAAAAGGTGGACCAGGAATGCGCGAAATGTTAGCGCCAACCAGTGCAATTATTGGTGCTGGTCTGGGTGATTCTGTCGCGTTGATTACTGATGGAAGATTCTCGGGTGGAACCTATGGCATGGTGGTTGGTCATGTTGCTCCTGAAGCTTTTGTCGGTGGTGCGATCGCTTTAGTAAATGAAGGCGACTCGATCACAATTGACGCGCATCAACGCTTGATCCAACTCAATGTTAGTGATGAGGAAATTGCTAGCCGTCGGGCAAAGTGGAAACCTCCCGCGCCTCGCTACACCAAAGGTGTATTGGCAAAATATGCCAAGCTCGTTTCGACTAGCAGCAAAGGTGCTGTCACTGATTTAGACCTGTTCTAATTGACTATGTATAAATCATGGTTCGCCCGCTTCGCGGGCGAACCATGATTTGCTCTTTTAGGTGAGCCAATTTAAAATTTCATGGTTGACTCGCTCAGGATTCTCATCGTGAGCGCAGTGTCCTATTCCTTCTAAATACATTAGTGTGGCATTGGGAGCATATTGTACTAATCGTTTGCCTTCAGATGGTGGGATCAAGCGATCGCAACTCCCCCATAGAATTAATAGTGGAGCTTCTAATTTAGATAGGGCTTGGGTCAGGCTTGGCGAATAGCTTGGTTGATTGAGACTGCGGTTTAATCTGACAAAGGCGCTGGCAGCTTGGCGATCGCGTGCAGGTTTGGCAATAATCTCCACTAACTGATCATCAACACGACGGCGATCGCAATAGACAATCCATTTAAGAACTAAGCGAATCATGAACGGTTGTCTGATTAAAAAGAATAATGGTCTAATCAAGATTGCTGCCACGATCGCTTTCACAAATCGTTCTAAGGGACGCAAGAATTTGGGAACCATGTCGTTAAACGCAGCGATATCAGGTAAGCTAATCGCGACAACTCCTGAAGCAATTTCTGGATGATCACTAGCCGCGATCGCTGCAACCAGAGAACCGAGCGAGTTGCCAATAATCACCATTGGCACACCAATAAATTTCTGCCAAAATTGGAAGACTTGCTCCACCCACAGATGGATAGAATAGCGCGTATTTGGCTTCTCTGATCCCCCGAATCCTAATAGATCAATGGCATATACTGTATGATTTTCTGCTAAGACAGGAATATTATCTCGCCAATGATCGATCGCCGCCCCAAAGCCATGAATCAATAAAATTGGTGGCTTGTTACTATCAGAGATGTGCGATCGGTGAACTCCATAATGCGATCGCCACCCCTGAAAGTCCCAATCGCCGTACTCTATCCCCATCGCCTTTTCCATAGTTGTAAATATTTTCTCTTGTAACCAAGTATAGCAATCCCAAATAATT
>JANXUJ010000199.1 GCA_025356295.1 Cyanobacteriota bacterium | reverse complement strand
GTTTATTGGTTTCTTAAAGCTTTCAAACTATTTGGTTGTCTAGGTTCTTGGCGCTCCCTTTCAGGTCGGGTGGGCTTCGCTTTCGCTCCGCTCCCCTTCAGCGCTTTACTAAGTTATCTCGTTTACTTTGGTTTGTCAAGCGCTTTTAGAAATTTGTTTGACTTTGTTTTTTGTTCTTGCTTGAACTCCCCTCTGATAAAGCATTCTAAGATGTAAATCCCTTTCTAAAACTGGGGCTTCGGTAATTAATTAACGATGTAGGGTGAATTGATCGCTTGTATTTGTCCCGATCGCACTAGAGCTTGATAAATGAACGCGGCGACTTCAGCTCTGGTTGCTGGTTGATTAGGATTTAAAAGCTTGATGTTTGGATAATTTACGACCATGCGATTTTCAGTTGCTGCGGCAACGCTGTTACGCGCGTAGTCAGGGATAGTTGCTGCATCTGAGTATGTCTGTAGAGTTGTTGCAGACGGTTTAGTTGGGGCAAAGCCTAGTCCGTTGGCTAAGGAGACAAGGATTTGGACACGCTGGATATTTTCATTTGGTTTGAATACGTTGCCAGGATAGCCAGACATGAAGCCAATAGTGTAGGACTTCTGAATGGCAGGAGCAGCCCAATAGGCAGAGGCAACATCAACAAAGTCTAGGTTACTGCGGATGGGAGTTTTGTTGATGGCTTGATTGAGCATGGCGGCAAATTGCGCTCTGGTGACGGGATCGTTGGGACGAAAAGTGCCATCGGGAAAGCCTTTAATGATATTTCTGGTGGTCAGTTCTTGAATAAAGGTTTGCGCCCAATAACTAGAGGGGACATCTTTGAAGGCGATTTGAGCAGTTGGGGTTGCCGGGGTGGATGGTAGTGTGAGTGGTGACGTTGATTGGACAAATTCGATCGCGCCTTGAATGCGTTTAGGGTCGGCTTGGTTCCCGATCGCTACAATTTTTACACCAGAGGCGTTGTTAATGTCGGTTTGTTTGTTGTTTGCAAAAATATTCTGTCCGGGGCTGGCGGTTGTTCCAAGATCAACAGTGGGTTGACCATTGCGATCTTTGAGGATAACTAAGCCATTTTCTTGATTGTTGGCAATGAAATTATTGCGAAATAAGGGAGTGGATAGGTTAGAGATGACGATGCCACCACGATTGTTAATAATTCGATTGGAAATTACGGAAACTTGCGATTTCTGCCCGATCGCTAAACCGAATCCTGTGTTGTCAAAGGTGTTGGATTGGATTTGTCCTGTGGTTGTACCTAATACGGAGATACCATTTGCCCCGTTTTGAGTAAAAATGTTTCCGATCACAATGGCGGAGGTTGCACCTGTTAAGAAAACTCCGTCATGGTTGGAGTTGATAAAGGTGTTGTTATTAATTACAACATTTTGAGCAGATTCGAGCCATAGAGCATAACCTCTAGGATTTTTGTTGGTGAGGGTGATGCCTTCGATGCGAGAGCCACTGTCTGCAAGCATGGCAATATTTTGGTTGGCAAAGGTGGGGCTGATGAAGCGATCGCCGCCTGAGATGATGACCTCTGCACCTTGATTAGCAGGATTACCACGCAAAGTTATGCCTGCGGGGATTTTGATTGGGAACTGTTCGCCAGTTTCGGCAGTGTAGTTGCCATTGGCTAGCTGGATGATCGTGCCATTTTGGGGATTTTTTTTGATGGCTGCGGTCATTGATCGCAATGGCTGATCGGCGGAGAGTCCCGAATTAGTGTCTGAACCATTGGGGGCGACAAATATGATTGTGTTGGCTTGTGCGAGTTGGGTACTATTTAATGCTGAACCAGATAAATTGATGTTTTGAGCGATCGCTGGCTCTATGGATGTGACAATTTGTGGTAAACCAAGTGTGAGAAGAAATGTAAGTCCTAGAGATCTGTTTAAAAATGGCATGAATTTTTCCTCTACAATTTGTTTGAGTCTCGAATTATTTAAGCCTTGAATATGTCGAAGCTTGACGCGAAGTGTCTCAAATAGTTTCTTGAGTTACTCTGTGTACGCTTGACTCCAAAACTTCAAATCAATATACAGTCAAGTTTCAATTTTGTTTTGACCCGATTGAGGTATTTGTGAGTTCACTTCCTGTTCCGTCTCATATCCATTACGAGCTTTTGCTTCAGTTGCTAGAGCGTCAGACTTTGCCTGCATTACATGGTGAAATGAAACAGCCACATCTTGCAGCCAAGTTAAACGTCTCTAGGGAAAATCTTCAAGCAGCAATTATTAATTTACGCAAGGCTTTTGCTTTGCAAAAGCAGGTTGAAGATACTTGTGAGTATCATGGCATTAAAGTTTCTTATCGTTGGTCTTTGACTGAGTCAGAACAAGAAATGGGGCGATCGCTAAAAGATATTTCTAGTCCGCCACAAAACTTAGAATAAAACCCAAGAAGCAATGGCAGTGCTTCTTGGGTTTTGTATTTGTTACAGTATGTAAAGATTTATAGTTGAGGATTTATGGTTCAGGCTACTTTTTCGAGTGAAGATTGGCAGAGGGGATATGAGTCTTTGCGGACTGAGCAAGCTTATTGGATTGATGATGTTGAAGGGCAGATACCGGCAGAGCTAGAAGGAACTTTGTTTCGCAATGGTCCAGGGCAGCTTGATGTTAATGGTGAGAAATTTGGACATCCGTTTGATGGCGATGGGATGATCTGTGCGATCGCCTTTCAAAATAGTAGGGCACATTTCTCAAACCAATTTGTAAAAACACCTGAATTTTTGGCTGAGAAAAAAGCAGGGAAAATCTTATATCGCGGCGTGTTTGGGACGCAGAAGTCTGGCGGCTGGCTGAGCAATATATTTGATCTAAAAAATAAGAATGTTGCTAATACAAGTGTGGTGTATCAGGGCGGGAAATTATTGGCTCTGTGGGAGGCGGCGCTTCCTTATGGGCTTGATCCAAAGAGTTTAGATACGCTAGGTTTAGAAACTTTTGGTGGCAAATTGAATGCGGGGCAGGTTTTTACAGCACATCCAAGGCGAGATGATCGTACTGGGGATTTGTGGGGGTTTGGGGTGCAGCCCGGTCCGAAGTCTACGATTTCGATTTACAAAGTAAATGATCGGGGTGAATTATCAACGGAGTCACAGGTAAAAGTTTCAGGATTTTGTTTCTTGCATGATTTTGCTTATACGCCAAACTATCGGATTTTCATGCAAAATCCTGTGTCTTTTAATCCTTTGCCATTTGTGATGGGATTTTCAACGGCTGGGGAATGTATTGAACTCAAGCCAAATGCGCCAAGTCAGTTTTTGATAATTGACCGCGAAGGTAATCTCACAACTATCGAAACGGATCCTTGTTTTGTTTTTCATCATTGCAATGCTTATGAAGAGGGTGATGAAATTATTTTAGATTCGGTTTGTTATCCTGATTATCCCAAGTTAGAGCCGAATACGGATTTTCGGAATGTTGATTTTAATAAGGTAATCGCGGGGCAATTATATCGCTTTACGATTAATCTCAAACTTGGCAAAGTGAAGCGTGAGCTAATACTGGAACGCTCTTGCGAGTTTCCTGTAGTGCATCCGCGCTGTGTGGGGCAGAAGTATCGTTATGCTTATATTGGCGCGATCGCCCAATCATCAGGTAATGCGCCTTTGCAAGCGATCGCTAAGATTAACTTTGAGACTGGCAAGGAAGAATTTCATAGTTTTGCGCCGCGCGGCTTTATTAGTGAGCCAATTTTTGTACCACGCGATCGCCATGCGGATAATGCTGAAGATGATGGATGGGTATTAGTATTAGTTTTTGATGCGACCCACAATCGCTCAGATTTGGTGGTGCTTGACGCTCAAAATATTTCAGCCAAGCCTATAGCCACGCTACATTTAAAACATCATGTGCCTTATGGATTGCATGGTAGCTTTACTCACGAAGTCTTCTAAAAAAAATAAAAAAAAGCGGCGCTGTGCGCCGTTTTTTTTTAGAAGAGGTCTAGTGGAAAATGTCCGTGGGTTCCGCTATAGCCATCGGTAAAATCTGTATGCAAAGATATCAATACGCCACGATAAGTACCTTTGTAATTGTCGATGTGATATCGGCGACTGCGGGGATTGTATTTGATATATGCACCATCAGCGATCGCAGGTAAGTCTGACTCTGGCAACTCATATCGAAAATGAGACGCGTAATTTTGTAATGCTTGAAGTGCTTCATGGGTAGTTTCCGCACAGATACCGAAAATGTGATAATCAGCTTGTTTGGTTAAGTAATCTAGAGCTTCGCAAATTTGCGATCGGCGATCAGGTGTTGCAGTTTCTAGGTCTAAGTCGCTTAGTTCCCAGAGAACGCGCTCGGCATCAGCGATGGTTAAGTTATTGCTCATGGGTTACAAGGTTAAGAGAGAACTAAATTGTATATGAATATTAATGAAGAAATCGCCCGCTTGCGCGATCTCCTGCCAGCATCTTGGCGGATGACAACCTCAATTAAATCTAAACCTGAACTATCTAAACCAATCGCAAGTTTACCAATCTTGCCCTGGCAAAAAGGGACGCAAGTAAATATAGATTTTCGATTATGGCGACAATTGCCTGAAGCTCAGAGAGATATGTTGTTGTTGTATGAAGTAAGCTGGCGACAACAAACTAAATGGTTGCAAACAGGTGCTTATCAGGGTGTTGCCGCGATCGCGATAGTTGGCGGCATCATCGAAACAGTGCAGGGTGATGTCACTGGAATTGCGATCGCGCTACTGCTAGGCACGATTGGAATTAATCAAATCTTGCGTACTAACCAAAGCTCGCAAGTGCAAGTCCAAGCTGATAACGAGGCGATCGAGATCGCACAAAAGCGAAATTATAGCCAAATCGAAGCGGCTAGAGCCTTACTTGAAGCAATTCCTGCGATCGCTAGATTAATGGGACGCAGTACGCCAGAGTTTACAGAATTGATTCGCTGTCAAAATTTAAGGGCGATCGCAGGTTTATCAAAAACTACGATCCCAGACACAATATAGCAAGTCGCAGACAATAAAAGCATTGTTATGTTACCTTTATTGTCTAAGTTTTATATGCTAGAATTCACCAATTTATAGGACATAAATACGCTGACATTCAGCGCATCTACTCCTCAAAATAGAAGGTTTCATATGAGTAGTTGTAGAAATGCACTAGAAGAACTAGTGATCGAAGAAGCAGAAGCACAGTACAAGAGACTGGGTGCTGATGTAAAAAAGCGGGTTGATTTAAGTGAAGTGATTGGCTATACACTGAATCGCCTACCACCAATGTATGCCACGACTCAGCGCGGCTGGATACAACAGCGCAAGAGGGCAGAACAAGAGCTAGGAGCATCGATCGTCAAGACTGTTCGTAATGGGTTTCTGAGTACGCAAAGTGATGTACTAAGACAAAGTGATCCAATTCCTGCACACGAACTAATTAGTCAGGCGAGATCGTTGTCTAAGTTACGCAAGTTATTTAGTAAAGACTATCTCAAATGGAAAGATGTCCCAGAAATCGTACGAGATGCGATGAATTCTGGCTATTATCAAGGGCTTTCTAATGGGACATATGTCAGCCTAGATCGGCGTAATTCTTTGATGGCTCGTAGCTATGCAGTTCGCCGCCGCCCTATATCTTCAATTTTGCCCACCGCATCTAAAAGTTTCAGTACTGAAAAAGATATCTCGGCTGAAATCAAAGATTTTGAGTCATATATGTCGGGAACTGTCTATCGATATAGCAATATTCTCGAAGCTCTTGTGTCAGCAATCATTGAGCGCCGAGTCTTACGCCTTGATCCAACACTTCAGCATAAAGTCAGTATCGATGATGTAGCGGCGTATGTCTTAAATCGATTGCCGCCGATGTATGCCACCAGTCGCCGTGGTATGCAAAGCCAGCGCCAAAGAATCAAGTCTGAGATGACAAATCAAATTATCAATATTGTCAAAGAAGCTTTAGTTAGAGTAATTCAAGCACCTGATCGAGCATTGTCTCCATTACCTTTTGAAAAATTTAATCTTGAACTAGAGGATACGTTAGTTCAACTGCGTGAATTAATTGGACGTGATGATATTACATGGCGAAATGTCGCTGAAGTTGTCGAAGAATCTTTAAAATCACCTAAAAATGATTATCCAAATTGGCGCGCAAAGCATGATGCCTAGTAAATTGAGTTAGTAAATTGAGACCGCACATGAGGTTGTCCAAAATACACCCTCAATTTCTTAGTTGGGTGGTTTGAGAGGATGCGATCGCGTTAAGATCGCAGATAGTAACAGTAGTTGACACCAAAATTAACCTAATTAATATGCTTAGCCCTATTTTGCAAACTAAGATCGAGAGCCAGATTAACAATAATAAAATCATGCTCTACATCAAAGGCACACCTCAACAGCCTCAGTGTGGATTTTCAGCAGCAGTAGTCCAGACTTTTAATGCGCTCGGACATCCTTACGAAACTGCAAATATTCTTGAAGATGGTGATTTACGAGTAGGTTTAAAGGAATTTTCTAGTTGGCCAACCTTTCCTCAAGTCTATGTTGGTGGTGAATTTGTAGGCGGATGCGACATCGTGATGGAGTTAAGCCAACGCGGTGAACTTGCGCAGATTGTCCAAGAGGCGATCGCTAACTAAACGACTAGGGTCGCGGTTAGCGCGATCCTGATCATAAAACTTTTTGTAAAGCTCGTTTTGTTCTTGTCCAAGCCCATGTACCGAGAGCAAGGACGATTAAACTGAGAATCATCATTACTATCTGAAAGCCTGATTGTTTGCCGAATGAGTTAGTTGAAAGATCAAGGGCGATCGCCGTTAGTGCAAGAGGTAAGCTAGCGGCAATGTTTTCGCTATTATTTAGCAGTCCAAAAACTTTGCCGCGCATATTTTCGGGCGTATGTTCTTGAACTGTGGTTTGCATTGGAATTGCCACTAAAGCGCCGTTTATACCAATAAAGCAGCCGACCGCTAACCCCACCCACAAATTAGAAACAAAAGCAAACATAAATAGCCCGATCGCCATACCGATGAAACCAACAAAAGGCAAAGGGCGATGGGCAAAGCGATCGCCAAACTGCCCCAAGATAAGTGCACCGATCGCTAAACCAACACCCACCGAAGCAATAAAAAAACCAAAGTCATCGCGATTATTAGTCACAACTTCGGCAAGGTTAAGCGATAACTTTTGCATTGTCCCCAACACCGCATACAGCAAAGTTAGCTGAATCATCGCCCCACCAATCAAATGATTGTGATGCACATATTTAAAAGCATCGCGCAAATCAGTCCAAATTCCCACGCCTTTTTGTTTAGGATGAATAATCTCATTCTTGGGCAAAGCAAACAAAACCAATCCCGACAAAATATATAAACCGCCCAGTAATATTTCACGACTATAAGAAACAGGAAATAATTTTGTGGTCAAGGCAAGTAAGGGAGAGCCGATCGCAAAACCAACAATCAGCGAACCCACCATCGTGATTGTGAACAAGGCATTAGCAGGCAAAAGATCAGATTTGGGGACAATCAATGGAATTGCTGATTGTTCGGCTGGGGCAAAAAAGTTAGTCAGCGTAGAGATCACAAAAGTAATCACCAACAACATCGCCATCGATTGCGGCAAAAAGGGAATGACAAGAATACAAGTCCCACGCAAAAAATTACATAAAATCAGCACTTGACGTTTCGGATGCCAATCGACAAAAATACCCGCGATCGAGCCTAGAAATACCGCAGGCAGAGTCATCGCAATCATGATTGATGACTCTCGTGCATTTACATCATTGACATTACCCGCCACTGCTAGAGAAATCAGTAAAATAAGAACGATTTTATCGACCAATTGCGACAAAATTTGCGCGATCCATAATGCTAAAAATTTACGATTACGCAAAACGCTTAGGTAGCCAACAGGAGAATTTAGATCGGGTTCAGGCATCAATTAAAAAAATCCATCTTAATAAATATTTTTTGTAAGCATAGAATTTGTAAGCATAGAGACTATCGCGGTGATACTTCTATTTTGTCTTGTCGTTTAGTTTTTGGGTCATGGCGATCGCTTTTAGTCCTGGGAACTGAGCTTTTAGCAAATTGGATTACATCCGCAGCCGACATTTCGCGTGCGGAGCGAATCAACAAACCTGCGATAAATAAGCAAGACAAAGTCGAGCTACCGCCATAGCTCAAGAAGGGAAAAGGTAATCCCGTAGTTGGCAAAACTCCAGTTGCCACGCCGACATTCAAAATTGATTGCACTACAATCAATGATGTTGAACCAAGCGCAACCAAACGAACCACAGGGTCTTTGCATTTATAAGTCACCGCTAGCCCAATTGTGCCGTAAAACATCACTAAGAGCAGCAAACAAACAGCACCAAACAAGCCAAATTCTTCTGCAAAAACCGCAAAAATAAAGTCCGTATACTGAATTGGCAAAAATAACTTTTGCTGCGACAATCCAAAACCAGTTCCCCAGAGACCACCTGAGCCGATCGCCATCAAACTTTGCACTAATTGATAGCCATCACCCGCCTGATCTTGCCAAGGATCGAGAAATGACATAATCCGCCGCCTCTGATATTCCCGAAAAGTCGCACTAGCGATCGCCACACAAGTCCCTAAAGCCGCAGTTCCCAAAAGCTGAAGGCTAGGCAATCCTGCACCTAGAGCAATCAGCCAAAGTGTGATCCCGCAGAGAGCAGTCACGCTCAAACTGGGCTGCATCAAAATGCCACCTAACACCAACAAAAATACAAATATCCAGCCAAATCGCACTTTCCAATGGGTGCGACTCCAATTCCCAAAAAGCTGTGCTGCTTGCAAAATCAAAAATGGCTTGATTAGCTCAGAAGGTTGCAACAAAAATGAACTCGATCCCACTGATAACCATCGGGTCGCGGCATTGCGAGTTGTCCCAATTCCTGGAATATGCGTCGCATAGAGCATCGCTAGAATAATGAACAAAAAGACAGGACTAATTTTCAGCATAAACCGTAATGGCAAATGCACAATTACATTAAATATCAGTAAACCAATCGCTGCCCAAGCTAATTGATATTTAAAATAGAGCGTGCCATCTTTGAAGGCAATATCAGCAACGGGGTAGGAGGCAGAAAAAAGTACGGCTAGCCCTGCAAATAACCACAAAAAAGTCAGCCATCGCAAGAGACGAGCTTCTGTCGCCCATTTATCGACCGTGCGATCAAAAAAAGGGAATACCTGAAAAATCTGAAAGAGTTTCACAGTTGCGTGGGGACTTAAAGGTTAAGAGCCGAATACTAACATTACAAGTTTGGTGCTGTTATTCTAACCATGATCTTTCGCGATCGCTGCCAACCTGAAATTATTTCTAATGATTTTTCTTATTTTGAGCAAAGGAACAATCTTCTAAAAAGCTAGCGCAAAAATATTAAACAACTCCCTAAGACTTTTCTTATCTTGCTCGTCAAAGGGGAAGATGATGTTTTTGATTTGAGTAGGAGTTCTTTGCTTAACACTTAAAATTTCAATACCCACAATCTTGTTTTGTTGATCAAAATCACAAACGACTCCATCAGCAACTTCTTCTGATTCAATAATTTCAGCTTCTCTGATACGGATATAAGCAGCATTAGCGATCGGGTCGTATTCAAGTCTCATAGCTTCCCTCGTAATTTGCGATCGAAATAAACTGAAACAACCTTGTTAGGGATAGTTGTCATATTGTAAATGACACGCAAAACTTTTTTATCACATTCAGCGATCGAAGCCAAAGCATGACGTAAATCAGTATCCTTTGAGTCCAACTCAACTCTTTGAGGAGTGGATAAAGTGATCTCAATCCAGTGCAAAGATATCTTGCGCTCAACAATCCTTATTTTTGCATGTTCCGTAAGTTCATAATTTACGGAACATTTGTTAGAGTCTGTCATGCGGGCGTACCTGTTTTAAGATGTGTTTCCCGCAAAAGGCTTTCGCTAATTTTTAATAACTGGCGACAACTCAAATATACATGGATTTAGTAGTTGGTGGTAAGCCAAAGTTGCCGCTATCACTTAGGACTCTGATGTAAGCCCATCATAAAGTACATTAAAACTCGCTTGAGCAGAGAGATTTGCAACAAGAGTAAACCCAAGCGACGTAATATTTTGAAGAACAAATTATGATTGGAAAAAATACGATTGGAGATATCGGTTAGCCAAATTACGCCCAAATTATCCCATTTACGTTTAGCTTGGTAGCGGTTTAAAACAGCGATCGCTCCCAAATCTTCCTGGGCTTGATGCGCTAATCGCAACACATTTGCTAAGGCATTCATGTCACGGATGCCGAGATTCATGCCCTGCCCTGCGATCGGATGGGTGGTATGCGCGGCATCACCAATTAGGACTAGGCGCGGCTGGATATAGGTTTTGCTGTGCATCCAACGAGGGACATAGTTAGCTCGATCGCGTGATTCTAAAGTAACTTTGCCGAGCTTCTCAATCAGCGGCGCACCGCAGCGCTTAATTAGCTCTTGCAAAAAAGTAGCTTCATCAAGGGCTAGCAAAGCAGGCGTTTCTTCTTTGGTGGCTGTCCAGACGATGCAAGCGCGATCGCTACTTAAAGGCAAAATCGCGAAAGGTCCACTTTCCTGAAATCTTTCGTAAGCAAAATTCTGATGCGATCGCTCTGACTTGATCGTAGTGACAATGCAGGTCTGCTCATATTGGCGCTCAGTGATTTTAATCTTGGCAAGTTGGCGCACTTGCGATCGCCCACCATCTGCACCAACTAATAATTTTGTTTCCAGATATTGGTCGCCAATCTCAGAACTTATTTTGACGCGCATTAGGTCGCAGTCAGCATTTTTTACATATTCGATATCTAAAACTTGGGCAGGACAGATTAATTCCAGATTGGAGCATTCTCGTGCAAATTCCCAGAGCGAAGCCAGAGTTACTGAATTTTCGACAATATAGCCCAGAGCTTCTTGCCCCATATCCTCGCGGCGTAACTGCACTTGATAAGGCAAATTGCCTTCTGATACTTGAATCATGTGCATTGGCGTAACCCCCCTGCTTTGCATTCCACCCCACACTCCGATATTTTGCCAAATCTGGCTTGAGCCATAAGCGATCGCACTCGCACGACCATCAGCCGCAAATTCCCCACGCAAGAAATTACCATTGCTCTCAATAATCCCAACTTTGAGGTGGCGATTCCCAGCGCAATTCTTGTCCCCTAGCGCACAGGCTAAACTCGCGCCCACCATTCCCGCACCGACAATTAGTACATCAAACATTGCTTAGACTATTTTAAATTAGTTTTAAATTAGTTACTATTATCGATGCTTTGTAAAGAAATATTGCAAAGTTAAAGATGTTTTTAACATCATTGCTAGCAAAAAAGCCATAACCAACAAGCCACAACGAACAAGCAGGTAGGCTGGTATGGTATAGAAAATAATAGAGATTTTATGCTTGCTTCCTACCTAAGATTTCAGACTCTGTAACTACAAACAGTTGTTAACTGCTACTTGAGAAACAGAAGAAAGCCTCTCAAAGTGGGAAAATTTTGATTGAAAAGAAAATTTTGGAGAAAGTTGGATGAGTTTCCCCGCAGCACTGTCAGCGTCATTAGTCCAGATAGTCAATTTAGAGAGCGATCTGCGTGCCGCCAATTCTCGTCTGCAATACCGTCTCAAGCTGGTTGAGGACTTGTGGGAATCAGTTCTATTAAGAGAAAGCGGTCAAGAATTAGTCGATTTATTACGACAATTGCGCGCGATGTGTTCACCCGAAGGGCAAGCGCCCGAATATCCTGCTGAAGAAGTTTTAAAAGTAGTCGAAAGCCTTGACTTGCATAAAGCGACTACCGCCGCGCGTGCTTTTGCGTTGTTTTTCCAACTAATTAATATCGTTGAGCAAGACCATGAGCAGGAACAGACTAACATTCATCGGATTAGCCCGACCAACAGCGAAGCTGAATATCCTGTCGCCACATTTCGCTGGTTATTTCCCGAACTTAAAAAACTGAATGTGCCGCCGCGTCAGATTCAGAAAGTACTCAACAATCTCGATATCAGTTTAGTATTTACAGCGCATCCGACTGAAATTGTCCGCCATACCATTCGTGAGAAGCAACGCACGATCGCGAAGATGCTCAAGGAACTGGATCGGCTGATTGGTGATCATCAACTCGCACCACAGGCGATCGCCTTAAACTGGGAAGCAGCAGCGCTACAAGAACAAATTGCCGAAGAAATTCGTCTCTGGTGGCGCACTGATGAGCTAAATCAAATCAAGCCAACGGTTTTAGATGAAGCTGACTATACGTTGCATTATTTTGAAGAAGTATTATTTGATGCGATCCCTGTGCTTTACGATCGCCTTGCTTCCGCGATTTCGATTACTTTCCCCAAAATGCAGCTACCTCGCCACAGTTTCTGTAATTTCGGCTCATGGGTTGGTAGCGATCGCGATGGCAACCCCTATGTAACACCTGAAGTAACATGGCAAACCGCTTGCTATCAGAGTAATCTGGTGCTTAATAAGTATATTAAGTCGGTTGAACATCTTAGTCGACTACTATCGCTATCGCAAAGCCTCAGTGATGTTTCGCAAGAATTACTGGACTCGCTTGGCGATGATCAAATTTACTTGCCTGAAGTCTATGACATAAACTCGATCAAATTCCGCCAAGAGCCTTATCGACTCAAGCTAGCTTATGTAAAAGAGCGCCTCGAACGTACTCGCGATCGCAATCAAAAACTGCGCCATAGTGGTTGGCAAGCCTCAGAGATGGAGCTATCCACCAAAGGTCAAGAACATCAACTTTATAATCATGTTTGCGAATTTCTTGCCGAATTAAAACTAATTCAAGCAAGTTTAATCGAGACTAGGCTCAATCCCAAACCTCTTGAAAACCTGATCCGTCAAGTTGATGTCTATGGTTTTCATCTTGCCCATTTAGATATCCGTCAAGAAAGTACCCAACATAGCAATGCGATCGCCGAAATTGCCGAAGCGATGCAAATTTTATCAAAGCCCTATGACGATCTCACTGAGTCGGAAAAAGTGACGTGGTTAACTCAGGAGTTAAAAACGCGGCGACCAATGATTCCATCAAAGCTGAACTTTAGTGTCAGAACTAATGAAATTGTCGAGACATTTCGGATGGTTGCCAAAGTTCAGCAAGAGTTTTCGACTGCTATTTGCAATAACTATGTAATTAGCATGAATCGTAGTGTCAGCGATATTCTCGAAGTCTTACTGCTCGCTAAAGAAGCAGGACTTTATGATCCCGCTACTGGCAAAGGTTCACTCAGCATTGCACCTTTATTTGAGACAGTAGAGGATTTACGCAGCGCCCCGCTAATTATGACCGAGTTATTTGAGTTACCACTCTATCGCTCCTATCTTGAAAACCATCAACATCTCCAAGAGGTAATGCTTGGATATTCTGATAGCAACAAAGATTCGGGATTTTTAAGCAGTAATTGGGAAATTTATAAAGCTCAGCGCGCCTTGCAAGATGTTTGCCAGAAATATCAAGTAGACTTACGCATGTTTCATGGACGCGGCGGATCGGTCGGACGTGGCGGTGGACCAACCTATGAAGCCATCTTGGCGCAACCAGGGCGGAGTATCGAAGGACGAATCAAGATCACCGAACAGGGCGAAGTACTTGCTTCAAAATATTCTTTACCAGAAATTGCCCTTTACAATCTAGAGACGATCACCACCGCCGTAGTCCAAGCCGCCCTATTACCTAGCAGCACAGATACCCTCGACTGCTGGCTAGACACGATGGAAGAAATCTCGGTGCGATCGCGTCAAGTTTATCGTCAATTAATATATGAGCAACCAAATCTGGTCGAATTTTTTCATCAAGTCACGCCGATCGAAGAAATCAGCCAGTTACAAATTAGCTCTCGTCCCGCCAGACGTGCAGGCAAGCGTGATTTAGCGAGTTTAAGGGCGATTCCTTGGGTGTTTAGTTGGACACAAAGCCGATTTTTACTCCCCTCTTGGTACGGCATCGGTGCGGCGCTAGAGGAGTTTCTGCAACAAAATCCTGAGGGACATCTATCACTGTTGCAATATTTTTATAGCAAATGGCCATTCTTTAAAACTGCAATCTCGCGTGTGGAGATGACTCTCGCTAAGACTGACTTGCAGATCGCGCATCACTACATGCGTGAGCTTACCAAAGAAGGCTATGAAGAAGCCTTTAGAGATATATTTGCAGAAATACATGAGGAATATCAACGCACTCGCAAGGTAATCCAAGCAATTACAGGACAAAAGCAATTTCTTGATAGCGATCGCGATCTCCAACGCTCAGTACAACTGCGAAATGGCTCGATCGTACCACTCGGTTTTATCCAAGCATCCTTGTTAAAGCGCCTACGTCAACATCGTCCTGATACAATCGATCTGCGATCGCGTTACTCCAAAAACGAACTTTTGCGCGGTGCATTGCTAACCATCAATGGCATCGCCGCAGGGATGAGAAATACGGGCTAGAGTAAAGAGCATAGCGCTACCTCTGCTTTTTAGAGTACAAGCGCTATGCATCCATGTTACGATTCTGGACAAACTGAGCGCGTTTACTGAACTGTGAGGAATATGAGCCCCAATCGTAATTGCCACGATCCCATCAGGGTTGGTGTTATAGGTATCGGTAATATGGGGCAGCATCATGCAAGAGTTCTCAGCTTACTTAAAGATGCAGAACTAATTGGCGTTTCTGATGTGAGTGTCGAGCGTGGGCGCGACACAGCTAGCAAACACCGTGTAGTATTTTTTGAAGATTATCGTGATCTTTTGCCTCTAGTCGATGCAGTTTGTATCGCTGTCCCCACTCGTTTGCATTACGCTGTGGGGACAACTTGTCTCAAAGCGGGGGTACATGTCTTGATCGAAAAGCCGATCGCCGCCACGATCGAAGAAGCAGAGTGGTTGGTCAAAACTGCCACTGAGCAAAATCGTATCCTTCAAGTCGGTCATGTCGAGCGCTTCAATCCCGCTTTCCAAGAGCTAAGCAAAGTTTTAAAGCATGAGACGATTTTAGCGATCGAAGCTGATCGCATGAGTCCTTATTCGCAAAGGGCTAACGATGTATCAGTCGTGTTTGATCTGATGATCCATGATATCGATCTGATTCTTGAGCTTGTACCCGCCCAAATTGTTCGAGTATCGGCTCATGGCAATCGAGTTTCTCCTGATTCCACCTATCTCGACTATGTAACCGCCACGATCGGATTTGATAATGGGGTAATCGCCACGCTCACAGCTAGTAAAGTTACCCATCGCAAACAAAGGCGGATCGTTGCTCATTGTAAAAATTCACTTACTGAGTCTGATTTCCTGAATAATGAGATTTTAATTCATCGGCAAACTACAGCTAACTGGACAACCGATTATGGTCAAGTCCTTTATCGTCAAGATGGCTTTATCGAAAAAGTCCATACCAGCAATATTGAGCCACTCCATGCCGAACTAGAACACTTTGTGGCATGTGTCCGCGATAAAGAGCAACCATCAGTCGGTGGAGCGCAAGCTCTTAAGACTCTACGCCTTGCGAGTCTCATCGAACAAACGGCGATCGATGGTCAAATCTGGCGCAGTTGTGATTTGCAATTGCGTGAAGTTGTTACCGCAGGAAGTTATTCATAAAACCAAAGAGTCAGAATTGCGAATTAAACAGATTAGTGGGTCACCCATTAGCATGATTGTTTAGAGATAGAAATCTCTTAAAAGCGCAAGAATCCAGATGTAGACTGGCTTCTTGCGCTTTTAAGGTTTAAGAAGCAATGGGAACAATGCCAATTCTCTCCAGTCAAAAGAGTCATGTTAAGCAGGAACACACTCCAATGAAATCACTCACTAAAATCTCTTTAGGTATCGCGATCGCTACTTCTGTTCTAACTTCATTCAGCGCGATCGCCTCAGCCGAAGAAGTCAAATTACCTGGTAGCTATGTCGGTGCAGGCATCTCTCTACAAGCACTTGCAACTAATCCTTCTGTAGTTGGAGCTAACTTAGCTGGTCGCTATAAGTTTGACGATGTGCCAATCTCGGTCAGAAGCTCAGTTCTATTTGGTAATGGCGGAACTTCAGTTGTTCCCACTGTTTCCTATGATTTGCCAGTTGGCGATCGCACTAATCTTTATCTCGGCGCTGGTGCTTCATTTAAAGTTGGTGGCAATAACAGCTTGACAGGCGATCAAACTGCTTTTGCATTACAACCAGGTGTCGAAGTTAGTCTCAACAATCGCGTACTGCTCTATAGCAATGCGGTGATTCCATTTAATGGTCAAACTAACGGCTCCGCAGGTACTTCTCTGCAAGCTGGTGTTGGTGTTCAGTTCTAGATTGAATCACTAAAAAAAGAGGTGCGATGCACCTCTTTTTTTATTCTTTTACTGTTCCCAAAAGCAACATTCTTTGCAAGGTCCAGAAGGATTTACAGCGCAGCGAATAATTTCTGAATCAGCATTATATCGACAAGTTCTATCGCCAATAATCCAACGTCCATTGCTTAAGCTTCTCTCTAGATTGTCTGGTGCAACTTGGACATATATCAAAATTCTAAATAAGTTATACTTCCCTTGTCGAAACTGATATCGATGGCGACGTTCTAAAACGGTGTATGTTTTGCCAGCTAAATCAATACAGTTCCCTGGTTGAGGCATCCAATCTAAATATATTTTGCCCAAAATGTTTTCGGGATAAAGAGTCCGCACCTCTGTCGGCACTATTGATATTTCCATAGAGTAGAGTGACTCATCTTAACAATTGGGATGTCAGTTAATCAGCTAACTGACATCCCAATTTAACATTAAATATAGGAGGCTAAATCATTGCTAGCTTGCTTTGAGATCGAGTTCGCGATCGCTACTTACTTCTTCTAGTTCTGGCTTCTTGTGAACTGCCTGTACCTTTGGTTGGAGTACAGGAGGATGAGCAAGATAATCGGCAAGCTGAGCTTCGATTTGCTCTCGAACGATCGAGCGATACTCAAGGAAATGCTCGCCTTGAGCGCAAACTGATAGATAGCTGGTGACTACGTTAGGATAACGCTTCATCAAATCGAAAAGATTAATCCAGAATTGGAAGCGGGTTTTGCGAACGAAACCTTGTCTCCAACATAGGGTTAATAATGCGCGAATTGCTACCCAATCTGTCTTTTTCTTCTGGTTAGTCTTCTCACGCTTGATCCGCTTATATTGCGATTCGCCGAGAATCACAAAATGGCGATAGGTGCGATTGAGAAAGACGAGTGGATCATAAAGTGTCCAAAACGCATGAACATACTCGTTAGCAATATCTTCAAGTGGACGAGTGGGCATGAAGTTCATCAAGGTGGCTTGATGTCCATTACTATTTTGAGTAATCATCCGACCTTCTCTATTTAGGCGATGCCATAGCCCTGTGTCAGGTAAAGCTTGGAGCATACTGAATAGAGCGGTGGGGACGGCGGTCTCTTCGACAAACTGGACAATGCGATCGCCAGCGCCTTTTTTCTCACCATCAAAGCCGATGATGAATCCTGCCATCACCCGAATTCCCGCTTTGGCGATATTAATCACCGAGTCAGAGAGTGGATCGCGATTGTTTTGGAACTTCTTCGTTAGCGCCAGACTCTCAGTGTCAGGAGTCTCAATGCCGAGGAAGACCGAGCCGAAGTTGCACTCGACCATCATCTGCATCATTTCTGCATCTTGAGCTAAATCGATAGATGCTTCGGTAGCAAATGAAAATGGGAAGTTACGCTCTTTCATCCAGGGCTTTAACTCTTGGAGCATTACCTTCACGTTGCGCTTGTTGCCAATGAAGTTGTCATCAACCATAAAAATGCTGCGTCTCCAGCCAAGATCATAGAGACATTGCAACTCGGCGAGGATTTGAGCAGGAGTCTTAGTACGAGGCTTGCGTCCATAAAGAACGATGATGTCGCAAAACTCACATTGGAAAGGGCATCCACGCGAGAACTGTACCGACATTTCCGCATAGCGATTCATTTCTAATAAGTCAAAGCGGGGAATTGGTGTTTCGGTCACCGCTGGTCGTTCACCATTGGCGCGCAAAATACCAGCGCGATCGCCTCTTTCGATGGCTTCGACAAACATCGGTAATGTGATCTCACCTTCATCAAGGATCAAGAAGTCTGCACCCGAAACTTTCGCTTCTTCAGGTAAAGCCGTAGGATAGGGTCCACCAACAGCGACTAATTTACCGCGCGCTTTTGCTTCTTGAATTTGGGCAAGAAAGTCTTTTTTCTGGACAATCATCGCCGAAAGGATCACCACTTCCGCCCATTCCCACTCAGCCTCAGTGATATCACGGACATTGCGATCAACTAATTTAAATTCCCAAGTTTGCGGCAAAATCGCCGCAACCGTAACCATACCGAGAGGTGGCAATTGAGCCTTATAGCCAACTAATTCAAGAGTTTTCTCGAATGACCAGAAGCTTTTCGGAAATAAAGGATAAACGAGTAAAACGCGCATTATTTATAATTTGAGGTGGTTCTTGAGTATTTGTACTGTGAATATTATAGAGGGCGGCGCGAAGCACCGCCCTTTATGCGACTAACTAGCGAGATCAAGCTCTCGTACAGGCTGTGCCTGAACTTCTTTCAAGCGCTCCTCTTCTGCCCAATAAGCAGCAAGTTGTCCTTCGATTTCATTGCGGACAATATCGCGGTACTCCATAAAGTGTTCATTGTGAGCGCAGACAATTAGGTAATGTTCCCAAACCGCAGGATTTTTCTGGATCATACTAAATAGATGATGCCAGAATTTAAAACGGGTATCGCGCCAAACTCCTTGTCTCCAAACGATGATGGCAAGAGCTTTGAGATCGAGCAGACTGGGTAATTTGGGCGGTAATTTAATGCGTGGCGCACCGAGTTTTAGGAAGTAGCTGTAAACGCGATCAAGATAAGCGTGCGGCTCGTACAAAGCACAGAATGCTTCGACATATTCACGGGCAATTTCCTGTACGGGGCGAGTCGGCACAAAGTTCATCAATGTAGTCTGATTGAGGTTCCCATCGAGACTCTGCAAACGACCTTCTTTTTCGAGGCGATGCCAGAGTGCAGTGTGTGGCAGGGCTTGTAACATTGCGAATGTAGTTGTGGGAATGCCTGTTAGTTCTGCAAATCTGACAATGCGATCGCCTGCCCCTGACTTCTCCCCATCAAAACCAATAATGAAGCCCGCCATCACCCGAATCCCAGTTTTGGTAATTGCTTCAACCGAGTCAACTAGGGAGGTTCGGGTATTTTGGAACTTCTTGGTCATTTGCAAGCTATCTTCATCAGGGGTTTCAATACCGAGGAACACAGCGTCAAAATAGCAATCAACCATCAAATCCATTAGCTCTTGATCGGCGGCTAAATCAATGGATGCTTCAGTATTAAAACGGAAGGGATATTCATGCTCTTGCTGCCAAGTTTTTAGCTCTAGCAGCAACAATCTGACGTTGCGTTTATTGCCAATGAAGTTGTCATCAACCATAAATACACCGCGCCGCCAGCCTAGTTCATACAAGTAGTCGAGTTCGGCGAGTAGCTGTGCGGGAGACTTAGTGCGCGGTTTACGTCCATACAAGACGATGATGTCGCAAAATTCACATTGGAAAGGGCATCCCCGCGAAAACTGCACTGACATCGAGTCATATGCATCAAATTCTAATAAGTCAAAGCGCGGAACAGGGGTGATGGTGACATCAGGTTTTTCAGTCGTACGGAAGATGCCATTGGGTTCGCCTTTAGCGATCGCTTCGACAAACATCGGCAATGTAATTTCGCCCTCATCCAAAATCAGGTAGTCAACACCTGCACTTTGGGGAACTTCGGGCATTGAGGTCGGATAGGGACCACCGCAAGCAACTTTAATGCCACGTTGTTTTGCTTCTCTAATCAAGGATAGTAAGTCATCTTTCTGGACGATCATCGCAGACAAGATCACCATATCCGCCCATTGCCACTCAGATTCTGCGATCGCACGGACATTGCGATCGACCAACTTAAAGTTCCATTCTTGAGGCAAGATCGCCGCAACCGTAATCAAGCCTAAAGGCGGTAGTAACACTTTACGATTTACTAGCTCTAGGATTTTTTCGTAAGACCAAAATGTTTTGGGAAACAGTGGGTAAACCAGTAGAACGTTCATGTCTTTTTTGGGGTTAAATGGGCGGATATATCAAAGAGTGTGCGGCGCTTTGCTCTGCACACTCTTTGATTAGACAGCAGGAAAACCTGTACGGATATCTTCGATGATGCCATCGCGCAAGATGATGTCTACACGCATTTGACCAATCAAGTTATCGCCTTTGCCAGCAGGAAAATAGCTGTCAAGTTGACCTTGCGAAACTTCTTGCTCTAGTTCTAAGTTTTGAACTTGAGTGAGTTGGGTCAGCAATTGATTCTTTTGTTCTAATAATTCAGCTTTGACTCGATTCATCTCGGCGCGAATGCCTTCGATTGCGTTGGAGACTTCGGCTGAAAATGGCTTGATGCTTTGACGCTCAATTTCATTGATTTGACGCGAACCTTGAGCATCCACCTGCTGCACTTGGGCATCGAGTTGAGCAATTTGCTGTTGCAGTTGTTGCTGCATTTCCTCTTTCCAGCGCTGCGTCACAATCACTTGGATATTGGCAGTGCGACGCAATAAAAGCTGATTAGAAAAATCCATCGAATTCACATTTATCTCCAGTTTTGTGTAGGTTTGATAGTTATAAGAACGCGAGGCGTTTTTATAACTTAATTAGCAAACATTTTGACAATAATATCTTGATAGCGCTCAAATACTATGTTGCGCCGAATTTTGAATGTTTGGGTTAACAAGCCATTATCAATCGTAAATGGCTCAGGCAAGAACTCAAAAATGCCAATGCGATCGTTAACGCTATATCCAGGGCGATTTTGGACTTCGCGATTTAGCTCTTCGCGATAGAGATTACGGATTTTGGGATTATTCAACTCTGGCAAAATGTCTACCAAATTAGCCGCAGCAGGAATCAACCCTGCGGCTTCCAGCGCCGAAAGATTAGGAACAATCAAGACTCCTAACTGCTTTTGATCTTGTCCAACTAGCACTACCTGATCGATATAAGCACTACGAATGCAAGCATCTTCAATGGGCTGCGGTTCAATGTTTTCACCGTTTGTCAAGACGATCGTATCCTTCGCACGCCCTGTGATCACTAAGTCATCCCATTTGCTGACATAGCCCAAATCGCCTGTATCAAACCAGCCTTGCGGATCGATCGCTTTTGCTGTGGCTTCAGGATTTTTATAGTATCCCTGCATCACTTGTGAACCACGAATTAACACCAAACCTTGCTTGCCCACAGGCAGATCGGCTCTGGTGTCAGGATTAACAATCCGAGTTTGCGTATTGAGGACGGGCTGTCCATCACCACCACGGATATTGCGATCGGGGCAACGTACATGGGTGATTGGTGCAGTCTCGGTCAAGCCATAGCCGCCCAAAATTTCGATACCGACAATCTCATAGAAGTCTTCGAGGTGTTCAGCAATCGAGCCACCGCCGCTGACGACATATTTGAGTTGACCGCCCGTGGCTTCGCGTACTTTTTGGTATACCAATTTATCACCCAGCTTATGAATTCCCCATAAGCCTAAAACTACCAACGATGAAAGCAGCTTGTCGCCCAGAGACGGATAGAGATTTTCGACATTTAAGCCTTTGACAACGCGCTTGGCGGTGATATATTTTTGGCTGGTTTTAAAAAAGAAATTTACTAAACGCTGTTTACTGGCAGGTTGATCGCGAAACTGCTTCTGTACGCCTTCATAAATGGATTCCCAGAGGCGCGGCACAGCGACCATGTAATGCGGTTTATGCTCTTTGAGGTCTTTTTTAATCATGCGGAGATTGGTATAAATCTCAGTGCAACCTTGCGAAAATACGAAGTACTCGAATGTACGCTCGTAAGAATGCCATGTCGGCAAGATATTCAATACTTTTTCATTGACTTTCAGCTTTAATACTGACTGGGCAGCTTCCACTTCAAATAAGAAATTCCCGTGAGTGAGCATTACGCCTTTGGGTCGAGCAGTTGTGCCTGATGTATAGATCAGCGTGGCAAGAGTATCGCGTTGGATTGGCGGATTACCTAAATCTTTATTACTGCCTTTTGCAAGAATTTCTTGAAAGTTATACGCGCCCTCAGGCGGTGTCTCGTCTGAGAGCAGAATAATCTGCTTAATGGGTAATGAATGTAATTCTGGTTCCAGCTTTTTGAGCGTGGCAAGGTTCTCAATCACGATCGCTTTACTATCACTATGCTCAATGATGTATAGCAATTCGCTACGCTCAGCTTGAGAGCTTCGCGTAGCGTTAGCCGCACCAATCGCTAAAATCCCTTGATCAGCAATCAACCAGCGCGGTGAGTTATCAGCAATCAGCGCCACCATGTCGCCAAATTGTAAGCCAAGCGATCGCAAGCCTGCCCCAAATGCATTTATTTGCTCAAATGTCTCATCATAGGAAAGTCTCACAGGCGGCTGCACATGAGGATCGTAGAGAGCGATCGCTTGAGGATGAGTTTTAGCGCCCTGCTGCCATATTTGCCAGAGGCTAGTTGCTGCGGCGATCGCGAAATTATTTTTTGCTTGCATAACCTAAAAAAATTAAAAAAATTAAAATTAAAACTAATATTTCTTACTGAGTTCACAATGCGAACTAAATAATGGCGCTCAAAGCTAATCTGGCAAATCATCTGGGTTAACACCCTGCGCTCGTAAATAGTTAGCGAGTTTTTCAGACTTCGCGATTGCTTGTTCAGGGCGATCGCGTTCCTGTTCCACAAGCTCAACGCCCTAGGGCAAAATATTGCCTAGCTCGTCCCACCAACGCAACCAATAGTCATTACGCTGCTCTTTTTTGCCTTGCCAGACTCCTAAGTACAAATGCATCGACTCAATCCAGAAATGACCTTCCGCATTTGGTTCAGCGAGTTCATAGCGTTCTGATTGCAGATGATGGACTTCCAAAAATCCATCATCTGGCTCAAAAATCACATAAACTGGCACGCGCAAAATTTGTTCATATAAAGAACCATTTTCCAAATGGGAAAGTCTGCTTTACGGAATATTCGCCGCCATCGTTATGAGACAAAAATTCCATCACCACAGTCGGTGTTGCCCCTTCGAGTTTAGGTGTATAGCTACGGCGATCGCGGATAGTTTCATATTTTTGGACAGACGAGACATATAACCATTCAGGAGCCTTGATCGAGAGCGTGCGGTTTTTATATTTATCCATAGCTATCCATAGCTACCCTTTTATGAATGCGATCGCATGTTGCCAGATGATCACCTTATGTCCAGATGCATCCATGCAAATACATTGATCATCAATCCAGCTAATCTTGCCGCGCAACTGATCGCCTGTGAGCAGCTTGATTTCGACTTCGCTCTTGTCACGAATGATGCTATGAATACGGCGAATACTTGGCAGTGAGGGATTAATTCCGACTTTTGTGACTGTTGGCGCGCTCATCGTCTTACCTATGGCAGTTTTACGAATATTATCATTTTAATTTGATAAAAGCCCAAAAGAAAAAGGGGACGCTATGCGTCCCCTTTTTCGGCGATCGCGATCGCCATACTAAAAACGTAATCCTAAGCCAGTTTGTAAAGAAGTTGCCGATGTGCCAGAAGAATTGCGATAGGCATCAAACGCGAAAATAACATTACCAAATAGCACTAGATTGCTATTTGGTAATGTGTAATCGATGCCTGGCTGGATCACAAAGCTATTTTTATTGCCGACTGGGGTTGTATCAACAGTGTTAGACAAAGCTACACCTGCGCCGATATAAACATCTGTATCAAAGTTTAGCGGTACATCAAAAGAAACTGTGGGGACAACAGCGGTGCTGTTACCAATCAAAATTTGCGTGCGTACAGAAACAGGAAATTCCAAAAACTTATAGCGAGCCGCAACTACTGCCGAAGTGCGAGAGCTTTCACCCGCGTTAGGATTGCCGCTAGTAAACCCAAAACTAGCACCCACGCCCACATAACTGCCATAGGCAGGTTGAGCTTTTGCCGCAGGACAGGCGATCGCTGACATGCAACACAAGGCAGTCAAGCCGATCAAAAATTTAGTTTGATTTTTCACTGAGATCATTTCCTTGTGTGAGCAATATATGAACAACGATTTATTTATTGGTTTAATTTGATTAACCCCGTCAGCCAGACAGACTATCACAAGTTGTAACATTCAGCGAAAAAATTTCTTGCTAAATCATGACTCCCTACATCGAATACATCTAAACAAGTTAAGAGGTAGTGTTGACTTTGATAAGTAGATCAGGTGTTAGAGGCTAGATATCCAGTACTTTAAGAACTTCTCTAAGCAACATGACCTTCATAGATGACTAGGCATCGCTGATAAGTTTAACTTCTTGTTTAAATCTGAATAGAAACATTTTCTAAACTGCTAAAAGTCTAGATTCGCTAAGCCTAGATATGTGATTTTTGTTGGCTCAATCTTGAATCGACAGGCTAATACTTTTACTCCTTTAGCGATCGCCTCTTTTAGCAATCGATCATATTCAGGATCAGCTTGCGCTCCAGCCGTGAAGCGATCGCAATCACCACGATTGATAAAAAAGATTAAAGCCGATGCAGTGTTTTCTGTAATTACTGACATCAATTCGCGTAAATGTTTCTGACCGCGCGTTGTCACCGTGTCTGGAAATAGCGCAAGATTCCCAATACACCAAGTCGTATTTTTGACTTCTACATAAATTCTTTTTTTAGTAGAACTATCAGTCAACAAGAAATCAATACGGCTTTTCTCATTTCCGTAAACTACTTCGCTCTTAACTTCTGTATATGTCTCTAGCTCTGGAAGTAAATGGCGATCGAGCATATGCCCAATCACGCGATTAGGAAGACTCGTATTAATGCCAATCCATTGCTCATCTAAGTATATTGCTTCCCAACTATAGGCGAGTTTACGATTAGGATTGGAGTGATAAGAAACCAAAACAGGGCTGCCAATTTTGCATACGCCTGTCATTGAACCAGTATTAGCACAATGTGTGGTGACTATTTCGCCATTGTCTAGTTCTATATCAGCAAAAAAGCGTTTGTAGCGACTGACGAGACGACCTGTGAGTAAATCAGAATAAGTGTGAACTTGGAGCATCTTAGGTTTGATATGGACGGCGTGAAACGCCGCCTATACTAACATGAGGAAAAAGAAGTTAATAAATACATGATGAATATATGAAGAAAGCAGTCCGCAATATGGGAATTAAACGTAAGCTAGATCGTTCGATTATCAAGCTAGAACAGCGTGAGGGAGTAATTCAGGTTGTCGGTGGAAATTCTTGGTATTCATATTTTCGCGATCCATATCACCTGATGCTAACGATTCCTTGGATCGGATTTGTGGCGATTGTGATACTCTTTGATATATTTCTCAATGCTGTTTTTGCAGTTCTCTATCTACTCGATCCTAATGCGATCGCAGGAACGATAGATAAAGGGTTTTTAGAAGCTTTTTTCTTTAGTGTGCAGACTCTAGCTTCCATTGGCTACGGCGTGATGCATCCAGATACACTCTACGCAAATCTACTGGTCACATTAGAATCAATCGCTAGCTTGATGTTATTTGCCTTGATTACAGGAATTGCCTTTACAAGATTTGCCAAGTCCTCTTCGCGTGTCATGTTTAGTCGAGTTGCGACTATTCATGACTACAATGGCACTCCCACGCTCATATTTCGCACCGCCAATGAACGGCGAAACAACATTTTGGAAGCGAAATTGAGCGTTTATTTAATGATTGATGAGATTAGTGCCGAAGGTCAAATGATGCGAAGGTTGCATGAACTAAAATTAGTTCGCGATCATTCTCCTGTCTTTCTATTGTCATGGACGGTGATGCATACAATCGATGAAAATAGTCCACTACACTGCCTCACAATGGAAACTATGCAACGATTAAATGCTCAAGTTCTTGTGTCTCTCACGGGGGTCGATGAGACGATAGAAGGTACACTCCATGCTCGGCATATGTATGCATCACAACATCTCCTGTTCAATTACCGTTTTGTCGATGTGATTCATATGGGAACCGATGGGCATCGGTATCTTGATTACAAACATTTTCATGAAACTACTGAAATTTAAGCAAAACTGATTTCGGAGTTTGCAATTAGAATTTCTGAATAAGTTGGTGATCTCACTATAAATCGCGAACCTCTGCTAGAATCTAAATCTACAGTGTCTGCCCCCAGTCTATTGATACTGTTGACACATTATATACTTCTGTCTCTGATCCGTCTGACACCAATTTCAAAAATAGCCCAGCTATTTTTGAAGCTTTAAAATCCCTCTGGGTAAGGTTTTAGATTCTTAGAAATGCCGCAAGTCTCTAAGAATTGGTATGACTACAAATGGCAACGCTAACAGCGACAGACCGATAAAAAATTTGGAGTTCTATGTCTTCTTCTGCAATTACCCTTCCTGTAAAGAAATCTTCTGTACCGACTAAATCTGTACTTACTAAATCTTCTGCACCGATCGCCTCGGCACAGGGTTTCTCAGCTCTAGGTTTATCTGAGCAAATTGTCCGTGCTGTTGCGGCTCGTGGCTATACCAATCCCACCCCGATTCAGTTACAGGCGATCCCCGTTGTTCTCTCAGGTCGCGATTTGTTGGCGGGCGCTCAAACTGGTACGGGCAAAACCGCAGGATTCACCCTGCCAATTTTACATTTACTATCTAACAAAGTCGTTAAGCGATCGGCAACAGGAAAAATTCCGATTCGGGCTTTGATTCTCACGCCTACCCGTGAACTAGCGGCTCAAGTCGAAGAAAGCGTACAGACCTATGGCAGACACTTGCCCCTGACCTCGATGGTAATCTATGGCGGCGTGAATATCAATCCACAAATCAATCGCCTGCGCGGTGGTGTCGAAATATTAGTGGCAACCCCAGGTCGGTTATTAGACCATGTGCAGCAGGGTCGATTGGATTTGTCGCAAGTTGAAATCTTGGTGCTAGATGAAGCCGATCGCATGTTAGACATGGGCTTTATTCGTGACATCAAGAGAATTCTGGCACTACTCCCAAAGCAGCGTCAAAATCTTTTGTTTTCGGCGACTTTTTCCAATGAGATTAAATCCTTTGCGAGTACCTTACTTAATCAGCCTGTGATGGTCGAAGTTGCGGCTCAGAATGCGACTGCTGATCTGGTCACCCAGAGAATTTTTCCTGTTGATCGTGATCGCAAGCGCGAGTTGCTCACGCATTTAATCAAGACTCATAATTGGTATCAGGTGTTGGTGTTTACACGCACCAAACATGGAGCCGATCGCTTAGTTAAACAAATGCATCAAGACGACATTGTGGCGATGGCAATCCATGGCAATAAAAGTCAAGCTGCGCGTACTCGCGCTCTCGGTAAGTTTAAAGATGGCAGTTTGCAAGTATTGGTTGCAACTGATATCGCAGCACGCGGGCTAGATATTAGTGAACTACCTCATGTGGTCAACTACGAGTTACCAAATGTACCCGAAGACTATGTGCATCGGATCGGGCGTACTGGACGGGCTGGATCGTCAGGTGAAGCGATCTCGTTGGTATGTGTGGATGAGCGCAAGTTTTTGTCAGATATCGAGAAGTTGATCAAGCGATCGCTACCGCAAGAAATTATCGAAGGTTTTGATCCTGATCCTCGTGCCAAGCCTGAACCAATCCAAGTTGGTCGACAATCAAAGCATCAACCTAGACGAGGTGGACATAGCGATCGGGATCGTAATCCTGCGAAGCCCTCATCAGTGTCAGAACCAAGCAAAGCGCCTAGTAAACCGCAAAAAAAACCAGTTGGTAAAAGTATAACTTTACGCTAAACATCTTATAGACAGACAAGGATTCTTGTCTGTCTATTAAGATATCCAACTATAAGATATCCAAATTTTATTGAGGCAATTCGCCAAAGCGATCGCGATATTGTTTGAGCATAGCCTCCATTCCAGCAAGTTGCTGACTAGCTTGGTCTGCACGTTGACGCTCGTGATCGGCACGTTGACGCTCGTGATCTAGCATCAAATTCACCTCAATATATGAATAGAATTTTGTGCCATCAGCGTTATAGAGTTGCAGTCTACCTGAAGAGATATCAAGACGAATGCCAAGACGTGGACTTGTCCAGCTATCACTAAAATCCATCAGAGATAATCCATCAAAAGTTCGTTGCCAAACTTCAAGGACATTTTCTTCAGGGTCATAGAGATAATACTCTTCAACACCGTGGCGTTCAAAAAAGAGCAGCTTTTTGCTCATTTCAGTACGGCTATTGGTGGGCGAGAGAATTTCAAATACAACTTGGGGGGCAATATTGTCCTCTTCCCATTGTTTGTAAGAGCCTCTATCTCTTTTAGGACGACCAATCGCCACCATTACATCAGGTGCAGTGACGATTTTAGACTGCCCTTCCACAGGATACCAAAACAGATCCCCAGCCACAAAGACTTGAGGATCGTTGATGAAAAGTAGATCTAAACCTTTTTTAATTTCAACAATTAATTCAAATTGCTTGGTATTATCTGCCATCGGTTTTCCATCACTTTCGGGGTAAATAATGTCGGGTTGGGCTAGGTATTTTTGGCTCAGTTGGCTGACCATTGGCTTTGGCTCCTGAACTTATTAGTTATTTTTATTGTATAGCTCAAAACCAAGAAAGTGTGAGCCTCACACCTTCTTGGTTTTTATGTCCTAACCAGAATCGCGATTGCTATACTATATAAGTCTTAAAAGGCTGATCAAAGCATGGATAATATATGGGAATGCACCTTTGCCTCGAATTGATTGAAACTTCGATTCAGCAACTGCAAAAGCTCAAGGAAGTTGCAGCATTGCCCGCATCTTCTTCTATCGAAATTGAGACGAAAAACCTTTCTTTAGAGAGTTCTGTAAATATTCTGGAATCCAACTTAACAGAATTAGAAATTGGTCAGCGATCGCTAGGTGGAGAGTTAGACCGATATCGCGAGCTTTTTGATTTTGCACCCGATGGCTACTTTGTTACCGATGCCAATGGTGATATCGCGAATGCTAATCGCGCGGCTACACTGATGTTTGGCTCACAGCCGATTAGTCAAAACTTAGAAAAATTTGTTTATCCTTCTTATCGAGAGCAGTTTCAGCGACTTCTAGGACAGCTGCAAAGAGGACAAAATATTAAAAGTTTTGACTTTCGGATGCAGTTTCCGACAGGACAGCCTTTTGATGCTAGCTTCACAATTATTAGTATTCGCGCGCCACTTGATGGACGAGTGATTGGGATGCGTTGGTGGATTCAAGACATTACTCAACGTAAACAAGAAGTTGAGAAGTTACAGCAATCACATCAGCGTTTGGAGATTCGAGTTGCGGAAATGAATGCCAAACTCAACCTCATGGATCGACAAATCAGGGTGGAGAGAGAAGAGCAACGCCGTATTTCGCGTAATCTTACGCGTAACGAAGCAAAGCTGCGCGCCATGATGCAACATTCTTCAGATGTTGTAAATATTCTCGATATTGACACGACTATTAATTACTGTAGTCCCGCGCTCTTTAAGATTTTAGGCTATATGCCCGAAGATGTGGTCGGCAAAAAATTTGTTAGGTTTATCCATTCTGAAGACTTACCAATCTTCCAAGAGTTTCTCGCTCAATCTGTTGATGCTTTGTTAGCGTCAGCACCGATTGTGATGCGTCACAAACATATTAGTGGCGATTGGATTTATTTGGAGTCAGTTTGCTGCAATCTTTTGCAAGATTCTAATGTGCAGGGGTTGGTAATTAACTCGCGTGACATTACAGAACGTAAGCGAACTGAAGCTGCCTTGCAAGAGAGTGAGCTTCGATTAGCAGCGATCGCTTCAAGTATGCCCGCGACTCTTTATCGTCTAGAAATGACACCTGAAGGGAGAGTTTCTATTCCATTTATTAGTGACGGTTTAATTGATTTAGTTGGTATTTCTCCGAGACAGATTGCCTCTAATCCTTACCAGTTACTAGATCTGATTTATCCTGAAGACCTCGATCAATTTAAAGCTTTAATCAAAGCAGGATTCGACAAACTTGCCACTTTCCGTCATGAATTTCGGATTATTTCTATTTCGGGTGAAGTAAAGTGGGCGCAAAATATCACTCGTTATTATCAAACTGATTCGGGAATAGTCCTTGCTGATGGAGTATGTATTGATATCAGTGAGAGAGGTGAGGCTGAGTCAAATCTACAACGTACTAATGAACTATTGCGAGAGGTAATCAAGGCTGTACCTGTAGCGATCGATATCATTAGCCCTGATGGAAAAGTACTGTTATGGAACAAGGCCGCAGAGCGACTTTTTGCGTGGAATAATTCGGCAATGGTGGGTTATCCTGTACCGAGTATTTCTGAATCTCAATCTATTAAATTACAAACTGCGATTCTTGATACTCTATCTGGCAAGCCTCTTCACAGTTTTCAGACCGCTTTTCAAATTCGTGATGGCAGTTGGATTAATATCAGCATATCTACTGTTCTAGTTCATGATCCTCATGGCAAGATAATTGGCGTATTAAGGATTATTGAAGAGTTAGGCGATCGCACTTCTGTCAATGCAGGTTACGATCATGCTTTGCAGCTTGCTGATCCCGAAGCGATCGCTAGTTTTGTATCCGTCAAAGCAAATACATTGCTCGATCAATACAAAATTGGACAACGTAATTTTGCGGGTTTAAATCTGCGCGGTGCTTATTTTGCTGAAGCAGATTTGCAGGAAGTTGATTTTAGTGGTGTTGCTCTCAATGGCAGTAATTGCAGCCATGTCAACTTCCAACATGCAAATCTGCGTGGTGCAGATTTACGCGGTGCAAATTTCCAATATGCTGATTTAAAATGGGCAGATTTACGCGGTGCAGATACGCGTGGAACTGACTTAGAGAATGCCAACATGACAGGTGTAACTGTTGATGATAGCGATGATGCTAAAGGAACGATCGCTTAGTCACTGTGGCAGGAAATTCTTTATCACGAATTTGGACTTGAACCACTTGTCCATTTTTCGCGAGGTAAGATGGCACATAGCCAAAGGCGATCGCTCTACCTAGAGTTGGCGACATCGTGCCACTGGTGACAATACCAATGGTTTCTCCTTCGTAGCGAATCGGATAATCATGACGGGCGATATTGCGACCTTCCAATTCGAGACCGACTAATTTGCGGGTCACTCCATTTTCTCTCTGCTCTTCTAAAACTGAACGTCCTATAAAATCGCCCTTCTCTTTGAGGTGGACGATCCAATTAAGATCGGTTTCTAGAGGAGTGGTGGTGTCATTCATATCTTGTCCATAGAGGTGCATCCCCGCTTCGAGTCGCAATGTGTCACGACAACCCAAGCCACAAGGTACTACACCAAGATCGAGCAGTTTTTGCCAGAGAGCTTTACCTGTTTCGATGTCAGTCATGATTTCGCAGCCATCTTCACCTGTGTAGCCTGTCCGCGCCATAAAGCTTGATCTTCCTAATAGTTCAGTGCGCGTATGTCCAAATCGCAAACGGGGTAATTTCATTAAATCAGCCGTAACTAACGATTGCAGAGTAGCGATCGCCGTTTTCCCCTGAACCGCAATCAAGATTTGCGAAGCAGAGTTATCGATCAGATGATCGCCTAAATGCTGTTGTAACCATGCTTTGTCTTTATCGGTGGTTGAGGCATTGACGATTACTGACCAATTTTCGCGATCGCCATCAGGCTCATGACGATAAAAAATCACATCATCAATAATTCCTGCTTGCTCATTCAACAAAACTGTATATAGCGCTTGTCCAACTTTTAATCGTCCTAAGTTGGATGGGACAAGTTTATTCAATGTTTCTAGAACGCCAACCCCCGCGATCGCAAATTTGCCCATGTGCGACACATCGAACATACCTACCTGCGATCGCACGGCTTTATGTTCAGCGACCAGCCCTGTATACTGCACGGGCATCTCCCAACCGCCAAATTCCACTAGCCGCGCACCCGCAGCAACATGAAGATCATAGAGAGGGGTGCGTTTGAGAGAGTTACTCATGATTATCTTTAAAAAATTATTACAGCTATATGTGAGTAATTATAGAGATAGATGATCAGATGGAGTGAAATATATATAGCCAGTATATGTTTATCAAATATACATTAGCTATCAAAATCTGAGTAATGCGATCGCCTTGAGCATCAGTAATGTATTGTTCTTGGAGTTGCAGCATAGGTTTAAGTATCAACGAATTATCTATGAGTTGTTCTCATTATAAACTTTACTCATTTGGAGGTGATCGCCTTTTACCATCATCAAGGACGATCGCTAATAGAGCCTTATGGATAGAAATAATCGCCTCAAACATCAAAAGTTAAGTAAGGTAGAAATATGCGATCGCTATTTTCTGTATATTTTGCTAAGATTCGATCTAGATAAATTTTTATCAAAATTAAGAGCTTATTCATGGCTGATCGCATTGAAAATCTGACCGACTTTGTAGCTTTTGTCAGCGCAAATATTAAGGGGAGCGAGAAAAGCGAGGCTCAAACTTTTTTAGATCGGTTCTTTCAGGCGTTTGGACATGGAGGCGTGTTGGAGTCGGGGGCGCGGTATGAAGAGGTAATCAAAAACAGCAGCAAGACAGGAAAAACGGGTTTTGCAGATTTGGTTTGGGATGAGCGAATCTTGATCGAGATGAAGAGTCGGGGTGTGAACTTACGCGATCGCAATATTTGGGAACAGGCGGGGCGTTACTATTTGCGCTTAAAAAAGGAAAATCGTCCGCGCTATGTGATGTTTTGCAATTTTGACGAGTTCCATATTTACGATTTTGATAATCAGTCCGATGAACCCGTTGATATTATCCATTTAGAAGAACTGCCAAGGTGTGAATCTGCTTTTAGTTTCATGCGTGGCAGCAAGACTACGCCTTTGTTTCGGAATAATCAAATTGTGCTTACCGAGAAAGCGGCGCGGCGGTTGGGGGATTTGTATAATGCTTTGATTGAGAGAGGTCGCGATCGCAAATGGCGCGAATATTCAGAATTGCAAGCCCAGCGTTTTGTATTGCAATGCGTATTAGCGATGTTTGCGGAAGATTTGAATCTGTTGCCTGATAACTTGTTTACTCGTTTTGTGAAGGATTGCATTGATCAAAAACTTAGTTCTTTTGATGTTTTGGGTGGCTTGTTTCAGGCGATGAATACGGTTGGCGTTACGCCTGCGGGTCGTTATCAGGATGTGCAGTATTTTAATGGTGGTTTGTTTAAGGAAATCCATCCGATTGAGTTGGAAATAGGTGAGTTAAGGATTTTAGAAACGGCGGCGGGTGCGGATTGGTCAAAAGTGCGTCCTTCGATTTTTGGAAATATTTTTGAGGGTGCTTTTCAGTCCGATGAAGGCAAGAAAAAGCGCCATGCTCACGGGATTCATTTCACGTCTGAGGGGGATATTAAGCGAATTGTGTTACCCACTATCGCTGATTATTGGCGCGATCGCATTAATGCGGCAAATACTTTAACGGAGTTGCAAGGATTACATCAGGAGTTGAGCGAGTACAAGATTCTCGATCCAGCCTGTGGTTCGGGAAACTTTTTGTATGTGGCTTATCAGGAGTTGAAGTCGGTGGAGTTTGATTTGTTGCAACGTTTGCAGGGACTTGATCCAACACGGGACGATCTATCTTTGGTGACTCCACAGCAGTTTTTTGGCATGGATATTAATTCTTTTGCGGTGGAGTTAGCGAAGGTAACGCTAATGATTGGGCGTAGTGTGGCGATCAGGAAGTTAAATCTGCCTGAGTCTTCTTTGCCTTTGGATACGTTGGATCAAAATATTGTTTGCAGGGATGCTTTGTTTACAGATTGGGTTAAGGCTGATGCAATTATTGGCAATCCGCCATTTTTAGGTGGGAAGAGAATACGCTTAAATTTAGGTGATGACTATACAAATCGAGTATTCGCTAAGTTTCCTGATGTCAAAGATTCCGTTGATTTCTGCTCTTATTGGTTTCGGATTGCTCACGATAATTTGGATGAAAGTGGTAGGGCAGGATTAGTTGCCACAAATTCAATTAGTCAAGGCAAGAGTCGCGCTGCTTCACTCGATTACATTTCTCAAAATGGTGGTTATATTCATGATGCAGTCTCTACACAAGAATGGTCTGGCGAAGCCGCAGTTCATGTCAGTATAGTTAATTGGAGTAAGCAGAAGCCAAATATTTATAGCCTTGACAGCAAAACTGTCTTGAGAATTAATTCATCTTTGCAAGCAGAAATAGATGTATCTCAAGCTGTAAGACTAAAAGCTAATTTAAATCTTTGTTTCACAGGTGTAACTCCTATTGGCAAAGGGTTTGTTATTTCATTACAACAAGTAGAAGAATGGAACCATGTAAATCAACGTAATCAAAAAGATAATCAAAAAGTAATTCGTCCTTTTTTAGAAGGTAATGATTTAGTGGACAATCCTTATACAGGGCTAAAAAACTGGATTATTGACTTTAATGATATGAGTATTGAAGAAGCAAGTGAATATATCCAACCATTTCAGTGGGTAAAATCAAAAGTAAAACCAGAAAGAGATTTAAATCGCCGACAAACTTATCAGACCTATTGGTGGCAACTAGGTGAAAAAAGACCTGCAATGCGTCAAGCTTTAGCATCACTCTCTCAATATTTTGCAGTGCCTCAAACCTCAAAATGGGCAATCTTTCTACCTTGTTCTTGTGAGTGGTTGGCTAATGCGAGGACGAGAATTGTTGCTAGTGAAGATTTCTATGTTTTGGGCGTTTTGACATCGAGACTGCATCGAATTTGGATGGAAGCGCAAATGTCCACTCTTGAAGATCGCATCAGCTATACGCACAATTCCTGTTTTGAAACCTTCCCATTTTCTCAACTCGATCCCAATACTTCAAAAAAAGCAAAACAAATCATCGAGAAAATTCGCGCCGCCATGCAAGAACTCCATCAATATCGCAGTCAACAAATGGAAAGCAAACAATGGGGAATCACCAAACTCTATAACGCCTACTTCCACGAACCCGCTAGCCAACTTTATAAACTCCATGCCAAACTTGATAAACTCGTCATGCAAGCCTACGGATTTAGCGAAGATGACGACATTCTCAGTAAATTGCTAGAACTAAATATGCAGCTTGCCGAAAGAGAAAAACAAGGCTTACCCGTCATTGGCGCAAAGTTTTGATTAACTCGCGATCGCAGTTAGTTTTAGCCCCAAGTGTGGCAACTCTTTAAAAATTATTACAACTACAATATGTATTTTTGTATACTGATAGGCTGAATGGGATATAAAAAAGGTATTTAACAGCGTGAGTCAGCATCCCCTTGAGCAGCTAAATCGCTATGACAGCAAAGCCAATGCCGAATATTACGGTCGTCGCCCGTGGCTAGCGATTAGTCGGATTTTTAAAATCATTTATTTTGCATTGAGCTTTGGTCTTGCCTTTGGATGGGATGTCTTGACTGGCAACACCGCTAGTCAGCCTAAACTAGCTGAACAGTTGCGGCGGATCATCACTGCACTTGGTCCTACTTATATCAAGGTCGGACAAGCCCTGTCCACGAGACCAGACTTAGTACGCGTAGATTTCTTAGAAGAGCTAACCAAGCTCCAAGATCAATTACCACCATTTTCTAGTACACAGGCTTTCAAGATTATCGAGTCAGAGCTAGGCAAACCTGTAAATACTATTTATCGGACTATATCGGAAAAGCCAATCGCAGCGGCAAGTTTAGGACAGGTTTACAAAGCCACGCTCTATACAGGCGAAGAAGTCGCGGTGAAAGTCCAACGCCCAACTTTAGTGCCGACTTTAACTCTCGATCTATATATCATGCGTGGGGTTGCGAGATGGCTAGGACCACTATTACCTCTCAATCTTGGTAATAGTCTCGAAGCGATCGTTGATGAGTTTGGCTTGAAATTATTTGAAGAAATCGATTATGTCCATGAGGCGACTAACGCCGAACGCTTCGCTGGTTATTTCAAAAACGATCCTGATGTTAAAGTTCCATCTATCTACCGCCAGTTCAGCACTCACCGCGTCCTCACTTTGGAATGGATAAATGGCATCAAGCTTACGGAAATTGATCAAATTAAATCCGCAGGGCTAAATACCGACAACTTAGTCAAAATCGGCGTCATGTCTGGATTGCGTCAACTTCTTGAGTTCGGCTTCTTCCATGCTGATCCTCATCCTGGCAATCTATTTGCTACTTATGACGGCAAGATGGCATATATCGATTTTGGGATGATGGATCAATTAGACCTCACCACTAAAGAGCAGCTAGTTGATTCTGTTGTTCATTTACTAAACAAGGATTACGATGAATTAGGGCAAGACTATGTGCGGCTTGGATTTTTACAGCCAGATATCGAGATGAAGCCGATTGTGAACGCACTCGAATCAGTGCTAGGCGACATCATGTCCGAGAAAGTGAAGGACTTTAACTTTAAAGTCGTCACCGATCGCTTCTCGAAAGTGATGTATGACTATCCATTCTGTTTACCCGCTAAGTTTGCGCTAATCATTCGCTCTGTAATTACTCAAGAAGGTGTCGCACTGAGTCTCAATCCAGAATTTCAGATTGTGCAGGTCGCCTATCCCTATGTGGCAAGACGATTGCTTACCGATGAATCTGAGAGTTTGCGTCAACGTCTAGTCGGTATTTTGTTTAAAGATGATAAATTCCAATGGTCGCGCTTGGAGAATTTATTAGCGATCGCCAAGTCTGACGGCGAGTTTGACATCATTCCTACCGCAAGTATGGGCTTGAAGTTCTTAACCTCCAAAGATGGCGAATATATTCGCCGCCGTATTCTGCTCGCGCTCACCGAAGATAACCGCTTGCATACCGAAGAGATCATGCGTATCTGGCAAATGATCGGTGCTGATCTTGAGCCAGCTAAGTTATGGGATATGGCAGTGAAGACTCTAACTGGAGCAGTTCCTAAAGCGATCGCTGCCGCCTTACCCTTTGCCGCTTTTCAAAATATGAATACTTAATTTCATGAATCACAAACAATCGCGATCACTTGCTCAAATACTTACCAATACATTTGCCAATACGTTTTTTGTCGGCATAATTTGTCTTGGCTTAACATTCACAAATATTTCACAGGTATTTGCAGCGACTGAGCCATCATCAAGTCAAATTGTGGATCGGTTTGAATTAATCAAAACCAAAATGGCAAAGTTACGATTTTGCTACAACGAAAGTTGTTTCTATCGCAACGTCACTAGCAAAATTTTTCCGCCCAATCAAATCAACCCGCATTACACAGCGACTATCTCCGCCGCCGTGGAGCGTCCATCCTCAAGTCCCGATTTAGCCGACTATCATTTCGTCTATGTAAATGATCTCTGGCAACTCACCAAAGGTGAAGAATTTACCGATGTTGCTGACTATGTATTTATAGGCGATCGCTACGAAATTTATAGCGTCCATAATAGCCATACCCTCCGAGGCAGTCTAGACAAAGCTAAAGACAATGGGGGCATTAAGTCTGGATATTTACCCCTTTATTATGAAGTTCTAAATCGCGGTATTGAGATAATTAAAGCAGATTAGAAAAAGCAAGCAAAATACCTACGCAAGATCAAAACCCTATCTTTGTCAATAGTTTTATATAGGGAAAACACAAGTTTTTTCTGATGATTTCTATAGATATTTGTAATAGGTTGATTATCCTCTAATTGAAATATGTAATAAATGTTATGTTTTTATCGAAAAAATGTAATATTGATCACATTGCGAGGAAGAGTATTTCACATGTTTAAGGCTTCAAAAAACACGCGTAATTTAGTCGCGCCTATATTTATCTCGGCAGCTGTTGCTGCATCCGCTCTCATTGGCAGTAATGCTAATGCTGAAACACAAGCTTCTCCTAAAAGCGACAGCAAGGCAAATACATCTGATGTTATTAACTCAGTAAGTGCCGACACACTCGTCCAACAAGTAGAATTACGTCCTAGCGCGATCGCACAAAACGTAACATCTGTATCTCAACTCAGCGATGTTAAGCCAACTGATTGGGCTTTCACTGCACTGCAATCTTTAGTAGAGCGCTACGGTTGCATCGCTGGCTACCCTGATCGTACTTTCCGTGGCAAACAAGCCACCAGCCGTTATGAATTTGCTGCTGGTCTAAATGCTTGCTTAGACAAGATCAACGAAATCATCTCCGCAGGTTTAGCGGATAAAGTCAGCAAAGAAGACCTCGCCACTTTACAAAAGCTTCAAGAAGAGTTTGCAGCAGAACTCGCCACCCTTCGCGGTCGTGTAGATGCACTTGATGCTAAGACTGCTAAGCTCGAAGCTCAACAGTTCTCTACCACCACCAAGCTACGCGGTGAGGCAATCTTCGGTCTGGCGGCTGCTTCTGATGGAATTGTCGGTCCAAATGGGACATTACTCGCTGCTGGTGGTTCTGATAGAACTAACACAATCTTCAGCTACCGTGTTCGCTTAAATCTTGACACTAGCTTCACTGGCAAGGACTTGTTAAGAACTCGTCTGCAAGCAAGCAACACGCCTAACATTGCTGATGCTTTAGGTGTTGCCAATGCATCTCGCTTGTCCTACGAAAGCGGTACTGCTAACAACACATTTGAAATTAATCGTCTGTATTACAAGTTCCCAGTTGGTGAAAGCATCACTGCTTACATCGCCCCAATTGGTCAAACAGAAGACATCATCAATCCTCTCAATCCTCTCGAAAGCGATAGCCAAGGCACAATTTCTCGCTTTGGACGCTTCAACCCCGCGATCCGTATTGCATCGAGTGGGAATCCTGCCGTTGCAGGTTTTGACTGGAAAATTTCTGACAAAGTCAGCTTCCAAGCAGCTTACAGCGCATCCAATGCGGCTCTGGCAGCCAATTCTGCAACTCTTCGAGGCGGTGTAACTGGTGGTGATACTAAGGTTATCGCACAGTTCGTCTTCAAGCCTGCTGACAGTTTGGTTCTTGGTGTCACCTATGCCAACGCTTTCACTACGGGTGGTAGCCTCGGAGCTAGCTTAAACGCAAGCACTACCTCAGCTCCTGGAGCCATCAATTCTGAGTTCAAGAGCAACACAATTGTCGGTAGTTTGATTTGGGACATCACCAAGAAATTTACCTTCAACGTTTGGGGTTCCGCTACCTTCATCGATGGCAAGAACCCTAGCACAACACCAAATGCTTTTGTCTCAACAACTAACACCAGTTGGAATGCTTCCATCTCTGGCAAGGATTTGTTCAGCGAAGGTGACTTGGCAGCTCTTAGCTTTGGTCAGCCACTCTTTACCAGCAGTGCAAATGGAGACTTGCCTGTTCCTAATTTTATAGCTTTAACCAGTCCTAGCACTCCTTACCAACTCGAAGCTTTCTACCGCATCCCTGTCACCAAGAATATCAGCATTACCCCTGGTGTGTTCTTTGTGTTTAATCAAGGTAGCGATAGTCGTAACGGCACTGCAACAGTTGGTGTGATTCGCACCACTTTCTCCTTCTAGAATTTTCTTTCCGTAAAACAATAAAAGGCTCGCTAAGCGAGCCTTTTATTGTTTTTAGCCTCGCTTGCTTGAAAAGCAATACAAACAAAAAAGAGGTCACTTCGTGACCTCTTTTTTGTTTTTTGTTTTTTGTTTGTCTTTTGACTTGCAATTACCGTTTCGAGTATTGAGGAGCTTTACGCGCCTTCTTAAGACCGTACTTCTTACGTTCCTTACAACGAGGATCGCGAGTCATGTAGCCTTCAACTTTGAGAGGCTTACGATTTTCAGGAGCCAGTTCGCACAATGCACGGGCAACGCCTAAGCGAATGGCATCAGCTTGACCTGTAACACCGCCACCATGAGCATTGACCAAAACATCATACTCATTTTCTAAGCCTAAGGTTTCCAGAGGAGCCTTAACACCTGAAATGTAGGTAGGATTAAACTGCAAATATAGATCACCAGGTTTGCCGTTGATCACAACTTTGCCTTCACCAGGCACGAGGCGTACACGCGCGATCGCTTTTTTACGACGACCAGTACCCCAGTAAACAGCACGATTAGAACGTTCAGTATCTGACATTGGTTATTTCTCCTACTTCTGCGATGGGATGGTTTTGATTACCAAAGTTTCAGGCTGCTGAGCCTCATGAGGATGGTTTGCACCCTTATAAACCTTGAGCTTAGTAAAAAGCTGACGACCGAGGGTATTCTTTGGCAACATACCTTTGATGGCGTGTTCGAGGATACGTTCGGGGACACGAGCAATTACTTTGTCAAAGGTTTCTTCCTTCATCCCACCAGGACGACCAGAATGTCGTCTGTATAGTTTTTGGGTAGATTTTTTACCAGTTACAGCAATTTTTTCAGCGTTGATGACAACGACAAAATCGCCAGTATCGAGATGGGGCGTATAGATGGGCTTATTTTTACCGCGCAAAATGATCGCGATCGCACTAGCAAGCCGTCCGAGGCGCTGACCTTCCGCATCAATAACATACCATTTGCGATCAGGATCGTTTGGTAAGTAGCTTTTATTAGGAGTGAGTGTAGTTGTAGTCATTAGTTTCTCTACAAGCGAGATTTATCTATCAAACAGGTTAATTAGACTGGTCTATCAAATTTAGCGAACTCAGCAAATGGGTTATCGGCATAGCCGATCGCCAATAAACAGAGTCCTTGAGGCGGAGCCGCATATTTAACTTCAATACGGCGCTTTTGTTGCCATCGGTTGGTAAAGTCTGAAACTGTGAGACGCGATCGCCCCACCTCGACTAACTGCCCCAACAACAAACGGATCATGCCGTATAAAAAGCCACTAGCCTGAACTTCCACATGGACGAAGTCGCCATCTCGCCAACATAATGCCTCTTGAACCTCAAGCCGACTATGGGGACGACTGGAACCTGCCCTCTGGAATGCTGCCATATCCTGCTTGCCTAACATAGGTTGCAAAGCTTGATGGATCAGCTGTTCGTCAAGGTGATCGAGGTAGTAGTGCCAGCTAAACTGTTTTACAAATAAATTCGGGATTGCCGCCGTATAAATCGTGTAACGATAACGCCGCCATGTCGCCGAAAATCTTGCGTGCCAGTCACTAGCAACTTCTGTCGATCCGCAGATCAAGATATCTTCGGGCAGATGAGCATTTAGCACTTTTGCCCAACGATGGGGAGGGATCATGCTAGTCGTATCAAAATGCGCTACTTGAGCCGCAGCATGAACGCCAGTATCGGTTCTACCCGCACTATGCAAAACGGTTGATTTTCCGCAAATCTTAGCGATCGCTTCTTCAATCGTTTGCTGCACACTAGGATGATTTGGCTGTCTTTGCCATCCGTAAAAGTGAGTACCTAAGTATTGAATAACTAGAGCAACACGGCGGGGAGACTCAGAATCAGCAGCAAACATCTTTGGATACGCCTCTGGATACGCATCTATACGAGTTGCAAGATTGCCATTTCGGCATTGTCACCGCGACGGCTAACCGTGCGGATAATGCGAGTGTAACCACCATTGCGCTCAGCATAACGGTCTTTAGCTTGGGTAAACAATAAGTCCACCAAAGTAGTTACGCGTTCTTCTTCAGGCAGTAGTGCTTGCTTAGTCTTGGTCATCGGGCGATCGCTTACAGGTTCGCCGTCTTTGACCGAGATGTCATATAAGTAGGCGATCGCTTGACGGCGAGCGTGCAACGAACCATTTTTAGCAAGAGTGATCATATGATCAGCCGTAGTGCGAACAGCATCGGCTTTTGCTCTAGTGGTTTTGATTTCGCCTCTGAGGATTAGCTCAGTGGTCAAAGCCCTGAGGAGAGCTTTGCGCTGATCGGCAGCCTTATTAAGCTGGGGGGTTTTACAACGGTGGCGCATAGGTAATGTACTAGATGGATATAAAACTCTTTGCAGAGCTTGTTTACATAACTTTAGAAGCTTTGGACTCAGTTAAAGTCAAGCCAAGATGCTGTTTGAGAGCATCCATAACTTCTTCAGCTGACTTTTGACCAAAGTTTTTGATTTCCAGTAGATCGTCTTGAGTGTATTCCAGCAAATCAGCGACAGTGTTAATCTGTGCGCGTTTGAGACAGTTATAGGCTCTGACTGACAGTTGTAGCTCTTCAATATGGATTTGCTTAGTCTCATCCTGCTCATCACGTTCTTGAGGCAACGAGGGCGCAAGGGTGATTTCTTGCAAGGGTGAGAATAAGTTCACTAACACACTAGCGGCTTGGCTAAGAGCTTCTTGAGGTGTAATGCTGCCGTTGGTCCAAATATCGATTAATAGACTCTCTTTGTTGATCGCGTCACCGATCCGAGCGTCTTTAATTTCATATTTGACCTTACGTACAGGCATAAACACAGCATCAATCTTGAGTGTGTCAATCGGAGAACTGTGGTCTTCTTTAGAACGGTCAACCGAACGATAACCTTTGCCACGTTCAATCGTCAGTTCCATCTCCAAAGTTGCGCCTTCACTAAGAGTGGCAATGTACTGGTTAGGATTAACGATCTCAATGTCAGATGGCAAAGAATGAAAACTGGTCGCCATGACTAGCTTTGGACCGCGCTCCACCAACCGAATAATTTGCGGTACTGAGCTATAAGACTTCAGTACCAATTCTTTGAGGTTGAGCATCAAGTCCAATACGTCTTCCCGTACGCCTGGAATTGTCGCAAACTCGTGGTTGACACCAGCAATGCGAACAGCAGTGACTGCCGCACCCTCAAGATTGGAGAGCAATACCCGTCTGAGCGCATTTCCAATGGTAATGCCTTGCCCCCGGTCTAGTGGCTCCAGTACAAATTGGCTGTACTGGCTATTATCTTTTTCTGTGTGGGATGCAACGCACTCAACCTGAAACTGTGCCATATTTGTACCGACTTAGTCTGCAAGAGTAAACGAAAATCAAAGGGGAAATTAGAGAATAAAATCAAAGAAAGAGATCACCATTTGGCGATCGCTTGCTCAGCAAATAGGACTACACGCGTCTGCGCTTGGGAGGACGGCAACCATTGTGAGGAATTGGTGTGATATCGCGAATCAGGGTGATTTCTAGACCAGCAGCTTGTAAAGCTCTGACTGCAGTTTCACGCCCTGATCCAGGACCTGTAACCATCACTTCAACTTGACGCATTCCTTGTTCCATCGCTCTTCTGGCGGCAGATTCTGCAGCAGTTTGAGCAGCAAATGGAGTACCCTTCTTCGCGCCTTTGAAGCCACTCGCACCTGCTGAAGACCAAGAGATAACATCGCCTACTGTGTCGGCGATCGTGACGATTGTGTTGTTAAAAGTAGACTGGATATAAGCGACCCCATTAGGGACGTTACGCTTATTTTTGCGTGCGCCAGTTCTACGAGTTGTTTGACGAGCCATTATTTAGTATTAATCCTTACTTACTTCTTACCTGGAGCTTTCTTCTTACCTGCAACTGTGCGACGACCGCCACGGCGAGTACGAGCATTGGTGCGAGTACGTTGTCCGCGTACGGGCAGTCCCATACGATGACGACGACCTCTGTAGCAGCCGATGTCTACTAGACGTTTGATGCTTAAACCTTCAAGACGGCGCAGATCACCTTCTACCTGAAAGTTGGATTCTACCTCTTGGCGTAAAGTCGTTACTTCAGGATCAGTAAGCTCTTTAACCCGCGTGTCTGGGTTTATTTTGGTAGCTGCTAAGATTTTTTTGGCGCTAGTCAGACCGATGCCGTATATATACGTCAGTCCTATTTCGATGCGCTTGTCACGCGGAAGGTCAACTCCTGCAATGCGAGCCACTATAAGTCTCCCAATTTGTTGTCAGTTTTCGATTTTATGTTAAATGGCTGTACAACACAATCTTCGTGAGAGCGCGCTTCTCATGCAGTGGGTTATCTACAATCGGCAGGAGCAAATTACGAAGAAGGCATATTTTACAGCGAACTCTATAATATATTGACAATGGTAACTTCTGTCAATATTTCTTAATTTATTTAATTTATTTGCTTAATTAATTTATGAACTAAGGGTTTTTCTAGTTGCCGCGATCGCTTTCTAAGGCGGCAAAGCCAGAGATGGGTCGGTAAGTATAACTAGCGATCGCGGGGACGCTGGCGGGTGTTTGTGGACGCGATATTTTCATAATGTCTTCTTTGATTGCTTCAAGGTCAACATAGCGATCGGCGACATTAATTAAATGATCGCTGGTCATCGAGCGCAAACTGACAACTTCAACACGCACGCCACGATAGCTTGCCGCATCGACTGCATAAGCAAGATCGCCATCGCCACTGACTAATACAGCCGTGTCATAGGAGCCAATCAGCGCCATCATGTCTACAGCGATTTCGACATCAAGATTAGCTTTTTTGGAGCCATCGGGTAGCTGAACAAGCTCCTTAGAAATAACCCGATAACCATTGCGGCGCATCCACAATAAGAATCCTTGTTGCTTTTCGTTAGTGCGATCAACACCTGTATAAAAGAAAGCACGCAGTAATCGAGAGCCATCGGTAAGGCACAAGAGCAGCTTGGTATAATCGATTTCGATACCTAGTTGCAAGGCTGCATAGAAGAGATTAGAGCCATCAATGAATATGGCAACACGTCCCCGATTTTCTAAAATTTGGTCTGGTTTAAACCCAGAATCTTGCTCGAAGGGTAGCATATTTTTGCCTATAGAACGTTTATTATCGAGTGATGTGGGATGAAGTTTTGGTATTAGCATTGATCCTTGAAACCGTCCTAAGTGTTTATCCAATTCAGAAGAATCTCTTAAAACCCTCTATTAAACTGACGTATAGCTTTTTTTGAAGCTAGCGTTGGACGTTAGAAGCAATCTTTAAAAGCGAAGAATGGACTTATCCCAAGACCATTCAAAACAGCGAATCTTAAGATAAATTTTAATTAGTTTAATTAGGTTAAAGAGTATAGAGTGATTTTTATGAAAAAGTTGTAAAAATAATTAATCTATGCTTACAGCTTAATCTCAACTATACACCATAAGTAAATATACTCAGAGAGGTAGATTTTGGTATTTCTTACGGCTGAGAAATACCAAGATGGAAAGAACATAACTACGGTGATCTAACTATGTTCAATGCGCTGAAAGATCGGAGTTGGTGTTGATAGAGGACGATCTGTTTGTAGTCTTCCCCAATTTGTATGACTCCAATCAGGTGGCGATGTTTCATCAAAATTTAGTCCCAGTTGCTGATAAGCGCTAATAGCCAAGCTGGGTGTAATCGGTGACAGTAAATACATCGCAATCCGCACTGATTCGAGTAATACATATAAAGTTTCATTAACTTCTTTTTGTTTACCTGCTTTGAATAGCTTCCAGGGCGTGGTTTCGTCAATTAATTTATTGCAGTTCCAAATTAATTCAAGAATTTTCTCGCAAGCAGCCCGAAAGTTGAGGTTTTGGTAATCAGTAGCCACGCGATCGCCTAAAGCTGTGGCTTGCTCGATCAATGGACGCACTAAGTCTGAGACTTCACTGCGATCGCTAGCATCGTATTCAGGAATAGCCTGTTGGCAATATTTACCAACCATGCCAAGAGTGCGGTTGAGTAAATTGCCGAGGCTATTAGCAAGGTCGGCATTGGCGATCGCGATAAATCTTTCTTCATTGAAGTCTCCATCACGACCAAATTCGATTTCTCTTAAGAAGTAATATCGCAGGGCATCTGCACCAAAACGATTAACGAGATCGTAAGGATCAATCGTGTTGCCAAGAGTTTTCCCCATCTTCAAACCGTCTTTTGTTAACAAACCGTGACCGAATACACGCTTGGGCAAAGCTAATCCCGCAGACATGAGCATCGCCGGCCAGTAAATTGCATGGAATCTTAATATATCTTTACCAATAATATGGAGATTGAAGGGATACCACTTTTTGAGAGCGTTTTCGAGAGTTGGTTTATCATCGGGATCGAGCAGGGCAGTAACGTAGCCTAGCAAGGCATCAAACCAAACATAAATGGTATGTGTTGGATCGGTGGGAATCGGGAAACCCCAATCGAGATTTACGCGAGATATCGAAAAATCTTGCAAGCCTTGTTTCATGAAGCCAAGAACTTCATTGCGGCGACTTTCAGGTTGGATGAAGTTAGGATTAGCGATATGAAATTGATCGAGTGCGTCTTGATATTTAGATAGCCTGAAAAAATAATTTGGCTCATCGCGCCATTCACAAACGACATTAGTGTGGATCGTACAGTGATGACTTTCGGGTAGTTCGCGCTCTTCTTTAAATTCTTCGCAAGCAACGCAGTACCAGCCTTTTTGCTGATTTAAATAAATATCACCTGCATCATAGACTCGTTGAAAAAATTCGTTGACGATCGCTTGATGCCTAGGAGCAGTTGTCCGAGTAAAGCGATCAAAGCGAATATTAAATTTTTCCCAAAGTGAATAAAATTCGGCAACGGTGCGATCGCAATGTTCTTGAGGCGATAAATTGTTCTTCTCGGCAGTGCGCTGAATTTTTTGTCCATGCTCATCTGTACCTGTCACAAACATGACAGGATGTCCCTTCATCCGATAGAACCTTGCCAGAGCGTCAGCGGCAATCGTGGGGTAGGCGCTGCCGATATGGGGGCGATCGTTGACATAAAAAAGTGGGGTAGTTAAGGCGATCGGTTCTAGGGAGTTTGATTCTAGGGACATGGGAGGCTCAATTCAGGACTATTACTATTTTGCAAAAAAATGGCAGTAAATGTAACATTAAACCCCAAAATTATCGGCGGCACAAAGCGCCGCTGATAATTTTGGGATGTTTTAGGGTTTTGATAGGCTGTAAAAAATGAAAAACTTGGAATCACATCAAATTTGGATGAATCAGGCGATCGCTTTAGCGCGTGAAGCAGGGGCGATAGGGGAAATCCCTGTGGGTGCGGTGATTGTAAATAAAGCGGGTGAAGCGATCGCCACAGGGGTAAATCGCAAAGAGCGAGACCAGGACCCGACTGCTCATGCTGAGATCGTGGCGATAAGGTCAGCGGCGCGGGTGCTACGAGATTGGCATCTGACGGGCTGTACTTTATATGTGACGCTAGAGCCTTGTCCGATGTGTGCGGGCGCAATTTTACAATCTAGGCTTAACACTTTAGTTTATGGTGCTGACGATCCTAAAGCAGGAGCCATTCGCACGGTGGCAAATTTGCCTGATAGTCCAGTGTCTTTTCATAAGCTGGAGGCGATCGGGGGAATCTGTGAACAGGAATGTCAAGAGCTATTGCAAAGTTGGTTTAAAAATCTTAGAGATTAAAGAAATAAATATACAAAGCCAAGAGATAGTGGTGTGGGGCGAAGCCCCACACC
>JANXUJ010000049.1 GCA_025356295.1 Cyanobacteriota bacterium | reverse complement strand
CGGCAATTTCACCACCTACGCAATCCGCTTCCTCGATGCCGCTGATAAGGCGCAAATGAGTGCTTTCTTGCAATGGGGTAAACCAGGTGAATACGCCGAAGGTCAAGTCGAAGCATGGTCTGCTCTCAAAGACAAGTACGGCGAGATTTGGAAGCCTGAGCCTGTTGAGAGTGTATAGATCATAATTGTCAATATTTCTATCTGCGATCGCGCCAGAGCGAAAGTCAATGCAACAAACTATTACCAAAGATCAAGAACCTAGCACCAATATTTCCTTAGATGATGAGGTGCTAAAAATCTTTGCGAAAATGCCAGATGCTCTCAAGATCGAGGTTCTGCATTATGCGAAATATTTATTGAATAATAGATTATTGGACATTTTTATCAAATCTCGCGATCAAAAAATGGCTAGAGAAAAAATGAGGCTTTGACAGATTTTTAATAAAGTGATGATCGCAATTTTAGGTGTTGAGAGGGGCGATCGCTGTTTGATTTTTGATTGGGGCGATTCAACTTAAAATCACTAATATCGACTCAGATGGATTACTATCTAGCAAATAGATCTGTTCCTTATATTTAGTAATAAGAGCTACAAGAATATCTCGATTACAATTTCCAATCCTTAGCCAGACAAGCTTTGGTGGATGTCCATAAAGCAAACTCCGTTGATAAAAATCTGAGTCCTTAGAAACTACTGTAAATCCATTGTCACGCGCATATTCCCAAACATCCTCATCAGGAAATCCCTTCAATCCGCAATCACGAACGTGCATACTCTCTGGAAAATCTACAGATAATATACGAGGCAACTTTGGAGACAAATTCTCATCAAACAGCAACTTCATAGGGAACCACTGTTAAACGGCGATCGCGATCGGCAGCAAACGCAAAACAAGCCTGTATATCTGCAAGTGTTAAATCAGGAAAATCATCCAATATCTCTTCAACACTCATTCCACCACCGAGATAGTCAAACACATCTGATACAGCAATGCGTGTGTTAATTATACATGGCTTCCCACTGCGAATATTCGGACTGATGCGTATGCGATCGCGATAGTTCTTCATAATCAAGATATGCACATAACCTGCTTTTATCATAACAGCGCCCTTACAAGAATTCAGATTTTGAGACATGCGATCGCTGCTTAATTTTTGTGGAGTGGTGATCATGCTCTTGGAATTGAGGGGGCGATCACAGTTTGAATATTGTAAAATTAAGTTATGAGCAAGAAAGATAAACTCCTAAAAAGCAGCCCTAACAACATTACGTTTGAAGACATTCGTAAATTGTTAGAGCTAGAAGGTTTTGATTTAGATAGAATTACAGGTAGTCATCATATTTTTGGTAATGTTTCAGAGTTGTTGGAAGATATGATGGGAATGGATACAAAATTCGTATCTATTGATAAACAAACCGATGACAATATCGTGCAGCAAAATGGATTTAGAAAAGCAAATAGTCTTTCTAGCTAAACGCTTAATTCGAGTTCTCAAAGTTAAATGCTTGCGTTCAATTTTCTGAGTATTTTTCTTACCGATTAGATGAGTGTGAGGGTCAAGAATTCTCTCGTATGCTCCCCAAGCATCCGTAAAGAATCGCTTAATGCCAAATGGTTTAAGAAGATTTATCAGTTTAACTAAAGCTTGATCTTGATGTGGTGCTAAAACTACCCCACTTGCATGATCAATTGCGTGCCATAACCATCTTTGCTGTTTTTTACTGCCAACGAAACTCCACATTTCGTCCATCTCTGCTGATTCAACCTGATAAAGATCGACATCTACTGTTTCTAAATCTAGTTGCTCTAGTAAGGGATAGTTAACTGTTTCTATATCTTCCTGCTTTTTTTAATTCGTTGATCACTGTAGTGGGGCTAATACCTAATACTCGTCCTGTATCCCTGATACCACTGCCATTGATTGCCATATCTGCGATTTGTTGTTTTACTGTTAGCAGATGTCCTTTGTAGGTGTAATCGAGAATAAAAGTCTTTCGAGTACAGTTCTCATTAAGACAAATGTATCTTTTTTTACCTGTGGCACTTTGTCCATGTCTATGGATATCTACTCCTCCACAAGTT
>JANXUJ010000116.1 GCA_025356295.1 Cyanobacteriota bacterium | reverse complement strand
GCAAACGACAGGGCGGGGAACTAGCACGCATTCCGAGGTGTCGTGACCTAAATAACGTAGTCAGTTAAGACTTAGGCTGGTCAGCACGGCTTCAAACTTTAGGCTCGAAGCCCCGTCACTTCAGTGCGGGGTTGCTGACAAGAGTTAAGATATGTAGCGATACACATCCTAAACTATATGTTGCGTCTGCTGAAAAAGTTTATTTGTGAAGTTTTTTTTGTAATATGGAACTATTTGATTTAGTCACTTTATCTAGCGATCGCTTTGTGAGCGTCCTAGTTGATTGTATTGGTATTGATGATTTGCTGACCTATCGCGTGCCTGAGGATGTTGAAGTTCAAGTCGGGGATATTCTTAGTGTTCCATTAGGTAATCGCCATGTGGGCGCGATCGCTTTACAAATTTCTCATAGTTCCCCAATTACTGATACAGAAATTAAACCAATTAGCGCAGTTGTCAGTTCAGGAATATTTCCGAAAACCTATTGGCAGATGCTGACTCGCACAGCCGATTATTATCGAACTCCTCTTATCCAGGCGGTCAAAACCGCACTTCCACCTAAATTATTAGATCAATCTCACTATCGAATTAAAATAAAACATGAGAATTTGGTTCCGCCACAGACGGAACCAAATTCTCAATTAAAACTATCCAAGACAGCACAAATAGTTTGGGATTTTTTGCAAGAACATAAGTCTAACCCTAAGGGAATTAGCCGCCGTTATATTCGCCAAAAGCTGGGTAGATACACAAGCTCAGGCTTAAAGGAACTTCAAAAATTAGAACTGATTGAAACGATCTTGGAGTTGCCAAATCGTCCGCAGCCAAAATATGAAGATATGGTTATCTTATTAAAAAGTCCAGATAGTGAAGTTACAGCACGGCAAGCAGAAGTTCTAACGATTTTGCAGCATCAAGGTGGGGAATATTTAAAAATTCAATTATGCAAGATTGCCAAAACGACAACTGCAACATTGCAAACCCTCGTAGATAAAAGATATGTAGCGATCGCCAAACGAGAATCTTTGCGCTTAGGCGGTAAAAGCCATACAGTTACACGCGATCGCGCCAAAGCTCTCACGCCTGATCAAGATTTAGCTTTACAAAAAATACTTAAGGCGATCGCTGATCAAACTTCATCACAATTTTTATTGCATGGAGTCACAGGTTCAGGCAAAACAGAGGTATATTTGCAAGCGATCGCACCTATCCTCGAAGCTGGTAAATCGGCTCTAGTGCTGGTTCCTGAAATCGGCTTGACTCCTCAGCTTACCGATCGCTTTCGCGCCAGATTTGGCGATGCGAAAGTGAATGTATATCATAGTCAACTGTCAGAAGGAGAGCGCTTTGATACATGGCGATTGATGCTCACGGGTGAGGCGCAAATTGTGATTGGCACACGATCAGCGGTATTTGCACCACTTTCTAACTTGGGCTTAATCGTGATGGATGAAGAACATGATCCTAGTTTCAAGCAAGATCAACCACAGCCCTGCTATCACGCTCGGACAATCGCCCAATGGCGATCGCAGTTAGAAAATGTGCCACTTGTACTTGGTTCCGCAACCCCTTCGGCAGAAATGATCTATGCTCAAAAAGAGAATAATTGTATCTATCTAGCGATGCCTAATCGAATTGGCAATAAACCAATGCCACCGATTGAAGTTGTCGATATGCGTGATGAGTTTAAAGCTGGCAATTATTCGATTTTGAGTCGCAAGTTACAAGATGCGATCGCCAAAATGTTAGAAAGCAAACAGCAAGGGATTCTATTTATCCATCGGCGCGGATTTAGTACCTTTGTTTCTTGTCGTTCTTGTGGCTTTGTGGTCGAATGTCCTAACTGCGATGTTTCGCTGTCTTATCACAATCCGATCTCTCCAACCTCACACCAACCGAAATCGGCACCCAACTCAGCACATCTACGCTGCCACTATTGCAACTACATGCAAATCCAGCCCAAAGTCTGTCCTAAATGTAGTTCACCATATTTTAAACATTTTGGTAGTGGCACTCAAAAAGTTGAACAGGAACTCGCTAATTTGTTTCCCAATATCCGTCTGATTCGTTTTGATAGTGATACCACCCGTAATAAAGATCAGCATCGATTGCTAATCGATCAGTTCCGTTCAGGAGCAGCTGATTTATTAGTTGGCACCCAGATGCTGACCAAAGGTTTAGATATTCCCCAAGTCACTTTAGTCGGTGTCGTTTCTGCGGATGGATTATTAAACTTTTCTGATTACCGTGCAGGCGAGAGAGCCGCACAAACACTGCTACAAGTAGCGGGTCGAGCGGGACGTGGAGAAGAAGATGGCAAAGTGCTGATGCAAACTTATACACCCGAACATCCTGCTATGCAAGCGGTGCAAAGCTATCAACTAGAAGCATTTATGCAAACAGAGCTAGAAATGCGCGAGGCTTTGCGCTATCCACCCATAGGTCAAATGGTGTTGATTCATCTCAGTAGTGAGAGTGCGATCGCTGTTGAGAAGTCAGCAAATGATTTAGCCGAATATTTACGGCAATTAGATTATGATTGGGATGTATTGGGAGCCACTCCTGCCACGATCGCTAAAGTCGCCAACCGCTATCGCTGGCAGATTTTACTGAAATTTGCTCCCGAAATTTTGCCTAATGTGCCGAATTTAGAAGAGTTGCGAATGTTAGTAAATTCTAAAGCAGTGAGAGTCGCGATCGATGTTGATCCATTGACGATTTTGTAAAGCCGATATAAAGCACAGAAGGTTGCCCCGCCGTCGGCGGGGCTGCCCCGTATTACGCTAAGATATTGTTCTTAGGTTATTTCAGGCATCGCAGGCAATCATGATTCCAGAATCGGGCGAAGGGTTTAAATCGGGCTTTGTGGCTTTAGTGGGACGACCAAATGTTGGTAAGTCCACTTTGCTGAATGCGCTCATTGGTCAAAAAATTGCGATTACTTCGCCCACAGCCCAGACTACACGCAATCGCTTGCGCGGGATTTTGACATTGCCCGAAGCGCAAATTGTTCTAGTCGATACTCCAGGGATTCATAAGCCGCATCATTTACTTGGACAAACAATTGTCAGAAATGCAATCGGAGCAATCTCTTCAGTCGATATGACAGTTCTGCTCGTTGATGCTAGTGATCGTATGGGAACGGGCGATCGCTTTGTTGCGGAGACGATTTTACAAAGCAAAGTTCCTACAATTTTGGGTCTCAATAAAATTGATATACTCAGTGATGATTCAGGGGATACTTTTACGGGTTATGAGAGTTTTGCCGCAGAACATGGTTGGCAAGTTGCCAAGTTCTCCTCAATTACGGGCGAAGGATTGACAGCTTTGCAGTCCATGATGTGCGATCGCTTACCGCTTGGACCTTATTACTATCCACCTGATCTGGTCACCGATCAACCTGAACGCTTCATTATGGGCGAGTTGATTCGCGAACAGATATTATTACTTACACGCGAAGAGATTCCGCATTCGGTGGCGATTAGTATCGATCAAGTTGATGAGCAGCCCAAAATCACCAGAGTAATGGCGACTATTCATGTAGAACGTGATTCTCAAAAGGGAATCTTGATTGGGAAGAAGGGACAAATGCTGAAGGAGATTGGTACACAGGCGAGACTTCAAATGCAGAAGATGATCATGGGTTCTGTGCATTTAGAGATGTTCGTCAAAGTTCAACCCAAATGGCGATCGTCACGTTTTCAGCTATCTGATCTTGGCTATCGAGTAGAATAATCTTATTCACAAAGGTTCGCTTTGCGAACCTTTGTGAATAACAATCTATTTTAGAATCTGGTTCTCAATTTTTAAAGTCATGACAGTCCAAACTTCATCTGATAATGCGCCGCCTAGTAAGCCTAAAGACGAACCAATATTATGTCCTCACTGCTTGCGTACCGCTAGTAATGGAATTAAATGTCAAGGTATTTGTGTTGCTGATAGCAGTTATTAGATTTCACTGCCTAGCCAAATTCTTGCGCCCCACATGGTGACTAAGAGCAGCAATAAGATGATATCGCGAGGAAGCAGTTTGAGAGGATTCCAAACTACAACATGAGTATTAGGAGTCGTAAAACCGCGTACTTGCATCGCATTTGCTGTTTGTTCAGCACGGATGAAGAGATTATCTATCAAGCGCTCGGCAAGGACTAGCCAAATTTGGGTGGTGCGTTTGAAGCCCAGCTTTTTCCAGTTAATAGAACGAGTTCGCATCGCTCTACCGAGATTTTGGACTTCTTCTAAAACTAACGGCACAAAGCGGAGTGCAAGGGTCAAGGTGAGAACAATCTCAACCACAGGGACTTTGAATACTTTTAATGGAGAAAATATTGAAGCGATCGCAGCGGTGATTTCTTCGGGAGCCGTGACCAGCAGAAATAGGGTTGGTGCATAGAGATAAGTGAAAATCAGGGTGCAGACGCGCACCCCCAAATCGAGGGATTTGCGCGTAATTGTGATACTGCCTGCTTTCCAGATTACATAATTGTAAGGAGTTGGTTGCGGCAGCTTGAGCGTTAGCGGTGGAGCGATTATCGCCTTGTCAGTGGTGACATTTACTTCAGGAATGGGACGGCGCGGCTGCGCGTTTATATTAAAGCCATCAGGAGATATGGTGGCGATCGCTAAAGTCATAAATCCAAGCAACAACAAAATCCCCATTTGCTGTTTCCAAACTCGCATCGGAATCTGTGAGGCAAATGTGAGGACGATCAGCAAAACCGCGATCGCAATTCGCCAAACCCCATTGGCTTGAATTGGCGATAACAAAAAGGTGAGCAATCCAAATAATTTAATCCGCGGATCAAGTCGATGCAGCCATGTAATTGGCTGTTCGAGATAAAGTCCAATGGGAAGCGATCGCAGTATATCCACTATTTTTTGATATTTTGTCGGAATTTGATTTTAGCAATTTTTCAAACCACCTATTTAAGTTTAGATGGATTCAAGGTCATCAGGGAAAGATATATCAATAATTTGCTCGAAGTTGTACGGACATTGACTAGGCAATGTTTTGGGATTGATCGGCGTTTCGCGCCCGATCAGCAGCAATCCTAGTTGATAAGCCTTAGAGATGACCTCCTCTTGATAGGGTTTAAGGCTAGGGTTCTGTTCAATTAAATCAATGATTTGTAAACGCTGTTCTTGGATAGTGTACTTCCAACTTCTGCTCCGCCGATTTGATTGATACTGCCACTTCAACAAATGACCAATCAGGATACCAAGACGATTTTTAAGTTCCTGTTGTTGCTGCTTTCCCAAAGATTCAATCTCCTCAATTAGATTGGTAAAGTCAAGGTAATCTAGCTTTTTTTCGCGTAAAAAATCTACTTGTTCTTTTGTCCAAGCATAAAAATCAGTTGCATACAAATTGGTCATGTTTAACCTCGCTTGGCAAGCGATCGCAGTATATCCACTATTTTCTGATATTCTTCGGAAATATAATCCTACCAGTTTACAATATACCAAGGCAAAGAAAAGCACCGCTTCTCTTGAGAAAACCCTTTAGCGATCGCCATGACCATTGACTCCGAACAATTATTAGAACTTGCGCTCAAATCTGGAGCCGAAGCTGCGGAAGTATACGCATCAAGCTCAATTTCACATCCTGTATTTTTTGAGGCAAATCGTCTCAAACAGCTAGAAAGTATTGACTCTGAAGGGGTGGGATTACGGATTTGGCAAGATGGTCGAGTGGGTTTAGCGATCGCCTATGGGGCAGTTGAGCCTGTGGACTTGGTAGCGCAAGCGATCGCTCTGAGCGCTCTCAATGAGCCAGAGGAAATTTTATTACGCGACTCGACTGTCTCTGACTATCCCAAACTTTATGGACAACAAGTCAGCGTTGAGCAAATGGTTGATTGGGGACGGCAAGCGATCGCTCTAGTGCGAGATCAGCATCCTGACGCGATCTGTGGTGCTGAGTGGGACTGTGGTCGCGAAACAGTGCGGATTATTAATAGCAAAGGACTGGACTGTGGCTATAGCGATATTACGGTGGATGGCTCTCTGAGTGCGGAGTTGACGCGCGGCGATGATTTTCTCAATGTTTGGTATGGTCAATCGGAGCGCGGTGATTTGCCGCCTGAGGCGATCGCCCAAAAAGTATTGCAATCTCTAGCTTGGGCGAAGAAAAACACCAAAGCGCCAGCGGGAAAAAAAGTGCCTGTGATCTTCACAGCGAAAGCTGCCGATTTATTGTGGGGCGTAGTGGCGATCGCCATGAGTGGGCGACAGGTGCAGCAAAAAGCTACGCCTTGGCTAGACAAAATCGGACAGCCCGTAATTTCTGATATTTTTAGCGTCAGTCAGTGTCCAGACTTTGGGGTTTATAGCTCACCTTTTGATGATGAAGGCACGCCCACGCAAGAGAAAATTTGGATCGATCGCGGTGTTTTGCAAAGCTTTTATGGTGATATGCGGATTTGTCAAGAATTGGCGATCACCGCGACAGGCAACGGATTTCGTGGAGATTTGGGTAGTTATCCTAGTCCTGGTTTATTTAATCTGGCGATCGCGGCTAATCAAACTATTCAAGGTGATATTTTGGAACTAGCAGCAACTTTAAAAAATGGATTGATTGTCGATCAAGTTTTAGGTGACGATACAGATTTGTCAGGCGATTTTTCGATTAATGTCGATTTGGGTTATCGCGTCAAAAATGGCGAAATCATTGGACGGGTCAAAGACACAATGCTGTCAGGAAATGTCTATACCGCGCTGAATCAGGTAACAGATGTAGCAAGCGATCGGCAATGGCACGGCTCTTTATACGTCCCTGCGATGATCGTTGAAGGATTATCAATCATTAGCCGTGCCTAGAAAGTAGAGAGCGCGAAGCGCTCTCTACTTTCTAGGTTATAATATCTGCGTTACTGGCAAAAAAGTAACTTTTGGGGCTGTGGCTCAGTTGGATAGAGCAAGCGCCTCCTAAGCGCTAGGTCATCGGTTCGATCCCGATCAGTCCCGTTAATTGAGACATATAACTTTTGAGGAATCCGCACAATGATTCGTAATATTACTTTGCCAGATTCACTGAGTTTTTCAGATTACTTCAAACTAAATTTCTATCCAGAAGAAATTCTCAATTATTTTGATTATTCTTTTGAAATGAAGTTATTAAATTTTGCGAGAAACGTTGATAACTTATCAGAACTTGAGGCTCTGGAGAAAAGACTGATCAAGAGTCTTCCCTATATTACTTTTGATAATGAAATGGCAAGGCGTGAGTTTTTGATTGCACCTGTTTTGATGGACTTAATTGACTATACCAAGTCTAATTTGAAGGTTGGTTATGCTTTGGCAGTGAACAATCAACTGAGGGGAGAGTTAGATTATTTTATTGAATCTAATATCAAGTCTAATGGTGAAGTAAACCATCATTTTTTGGTGATCGAGGCAAAGGATGAGAACTTAGAACGCGGTTTTAAGCAATTAGCGATCGAGATGGTAGCATTAGCTCACATTCTGGAAGCGGGGCAAAGATATATTTATGGAGCTGTCTCAATTGGTAAGGTTTGGCAATTTAGCGTATTAGATCGACAAAGTAAGAGTGTTATTCAAGATTTGCATCTATACCGTGTACCTGATGATTTGAGAGAGTTAATGAGTATTCTGGTTGCGATCTTAAATGGCGAAAATTTATGATGTGAATGATATTTAGAAATGGTATTTGGAAATGATATTTAGAAATGGTATTTGGAATAGAGCGATCGCACTTTCTCGATAAATTTTGCACGCACATCATCAGGATCGACAATCTCGCAATCTTCGGCATAGGGAAGGATTTCGCGATAAAACCAAAATGTGTTGCTAACTGTACGGATGATTTGACGTATGGGGCGATCGCTGAGCCACATATCATCGATATCGTCTTTTTTAGGCTTATAAGCAAAAGCAAGATTGCCTGATAGCTGGAAAATCACAGGAACTTGATCAAGTCGAGATCGCCATTTGCCTTGTATTGGCGTAATCGCTGCTTCGGGAATGCGATCGAGTCTTAAGCATCGATTGTGTTGCAGCGCGGCAATATCATTACTGGTAGCGACTTCTTTGCACCAACAGTCGAGATACTGGCGCTTTTCGTGAGAGTTGACTTGGGCATAGTAGACCAAAAACTGGTGAGTATGATCGGCTGCATCACGGTACATCAGCTGAAATGGTTGATGTTGTTTGATGTAACGATCAAGTGTTTGTCGCCAGATTTCGGGAGTTTTGTCGAGAAAACCTTCGACATTACGGCGCATTGGTGATGTGAGTTCGTTGCGTTCTAATAATAAGTTCGCGATCGCGATCGCCTGACTAAGTTCACCTTGATCGATTAATAACCCAAAAGCCCGCTCCAGTGCTTCGATGCGATCGCTTGACCAGTCATTGTTTTTAGATACTTGGATTTGCTTACGGGCGATCGCCTCGACCAGTTTCGAGATGTTTGGGCGATCGCCCCACATCATGCCAAGTTCCAACGCGATCGCTTCAAGTTGAGACTTATCGCGATCGGATATAGATAATGTTATGGATTCGCCTTTGCGGGACATGATATGGATACGAATTCAATCAGTCATTAGAGAGTGATTACAATATAGGTTGAATCAGTCACTTCATAAGCTAAGGATGATATTTTGTTTAAAAAATTCATTCCTTTATCTAACAATATTCAGACAGGCTTACTGTCCTGTCTATAAATTTCCAGCGATCGCTATAGGTAATTTTCTTGATTTTCTGTCCTTGCAAAGATGATTTTGACCCAGTTACGATTTTGGTGATCGCTCCATCTCTCATTAAGTTTGTCCATAGAAATGGAACCAAGACTTGACAAGTTTTCTGCTAATGCATTTAAGAGAGTATCTACTGATTTACTCGAAAAATTGTTATTCCCAACAAATCTCTCCCCCTGAGCTTTTTGCCGATCATTCCACAGTTCTTTAATTTGTTCCCATACATATTTTGTGTGATCTGGGCTACTAAAATCCATATTTCAAATCTCTGATATTAATAATTGCAATTATTCTACCTATATAGCGATCGCTATAAGTATTTTCTTGACAATAAAATGTCCGTATACTTTATCAATATTAATCTTGATAATTTATGCTGAATATGTAATTATTGGATACATTAATATTTAAGGACAAAAAATAATTGCATAATAAATTCCTGAATATCCAACCTAGATTATGATTGAAATAACTAAACGTATTTGAAGGAAGTACTGATGTTTGCCAGACAACCTGACCTGACCTATGCCGAATATCTCGCTTACGAGCATCAGAGCAAAACTAAGCATGAGTTTGTGAATGGGGAAGCTTTTGCGATGGCGGGAGCAAGTGAAGACCATAATGTGATCGCTAGCAATCTAGTTGCGTGTATCCGTCCACGATTGCGCGGCAGTAGTTGTCGAGTCTTTTCATCGGATATGAAGTTAACGATCGCATCCGCGAATAATGCAACTTATTATCCTGATGTGATGGTGGTTTGCGATCGCACTGATAGCGATGCTTATGTAAAACAGAAACCTTGTCTATTAGTGGAAGTTCTATCACTTTCAACAGCTTTACTAGATCGGCGCGAGAAGCTTTTTAATTATCAGAAATTGGAATCTTTGCAAGAATATGTTTTGGTTTCACAGTCTGAGATCAAAGTAGAACTTTATCGCAAAGATCAAGATGGAAGTTGGTTAGTGCAGAGTTTAGGGGTGGGCGATAGTTTAGATTTGCGATCAATTGATTTAGCGATCGCGCTTTCCGATATTTATGAGGATGTGAGATTATGACGGAATACAAAATAGTTCTCAAGCCTGTTTATTCTGAAACTGTAGAAACCCCAAAAGGGATTGAAATTCCTGACGGTTGGCGCTTGGCTTGGCATCAGTTAGAGACTTTTAAAGCTTTGCAAGATCCAGATATTGATGTGGTGTTTAATACAGCGATGACTGGCGATGGTAAAAGCTTAGCGGCTTACTTGGGAGTCTTGCAGGGCAGTACAGAGGCGATCGCTCTTTATCCAACTAATGAACTGGCTCGCGATCAAGAAAATCAAATCCGTAAATACGTGGAAGATTTCCAGCCTCGCAATGAGCCTCGGATCGCGAGATTGAATAGTGCGGAGCTAGAGTTATATGCGGAGAACGAGGGTATTAAAAAGTCGGCGGCGATCTCAGCTCATGGCAGTCAACGGGAAATATTAATCACTAATCCTGATATCTTTCATTACTTACATCGTGGCGCTTATCTAATGCCGAAAGATAGTCCAGACAAGTTATGGGGAAGAATTGACAAGGATTTTAATTTGTTCATTTTTGATGAGTTTCATGTATTCAGCGCTCCTCAGATTGCCAGTGTTCTCAATACAATGCTGTTAATTCATCTTACTAATCGCCGCAAGAAGTTTCTATTTCTATCAGCAACTCCTGATCAGCAGTTACTTGAAAGACTAGACAAGGCAAAATTACGATATAAATTAATCGATCCAAAAGCTTCAGGGAAGTATCAATTCCCTGATAATGAAGAGCGATCGCAAGAATTAGCACAGGCTCAATGGCGATTAGTAACGCGAGAAATTATTTTACATTTTATACCGTTAGAATCTTCTAGTAAATCCTCTGAGTCTTGGCTCAAAGAAAATCTAGAAATGATTTTGCAGCATTTTTTAGAACATCGTGGCACAAAAGGCGCGATTATCCTTAATTCCATCGCTTCGGTAAAAAGGTTAACGCCTTTGTTTGCAGAAGCTTTTGCTAAGCATGGGTTAACGGTTGGCGAAAATACGGGTTTATCTAGCAAAACTGTGAAAGAGCGATCGCTATCATCTGACCTCGTATTAGGAACTAGCACAATCGATGTGGGTGTGGACTTCAAGATTAATTTTCTGATTTTTGAGTCTGCTGATTCGGGTAGTTTTATTCAGCGTTTGGGAAGATTGGGAAGACATCAGGGTTATGTGAATGCGGATGGACAAGAAATAAAGTTTACTCAGTTTGTTGCCTACACGCTTGCGCCTAATTATTTGATTGAACGTTTATTTGAGAAAGCAGATTCTCCATTTACGACAAATGGAATTTATGATCGCGCTTTTTTGAGTGAAAATATTTACACCACCTATCGCAAAATCAACGATTTTAAAAATTATTACAGTCGTTGGGGGGCTTTGCAGTCTTTTGACTTGTATCGCAAGCTGGGACATAAAACGATCGCTCAACAATACGCCCTTAGTCGTGACCAGTTCAAGACTGATTGTGAGCAAGTATTTGGGGTAAGTTTAGGTAAAGTTGCGGGTAAAGTAAAAGCTTGTCAAATGTCATGGCAAGAGAAGTTTAATAAGGACAAAGGTAATCCGATCGCTGAGGATGCGAGTAGTTTTCGGGGTTCGAGTCCGTTGCAATGTGGACTTTATGACTTGACAGAACCAAATGAAGGCGATCGCTTTAAGACATATGACCTAACAGGCATTCTCAGTAATTTAGAGATTGAGCCAATGACTGAGGCGGCGTTTATGCGTCTGCTCAAGGAAACATCTGAGCGAACAGGTCAGACAATCCCAAAAAGTCACTTTGAGTATTGTATGGGCTTTATGAAGTTAAAAAGCTACTCTACTGAAAGGCAAAATTGGCGGTTTACCTATAACGGCGATCTGAAAGAGATTGCGGATAGTTGGAAGGTGCAAGTCCTCTCAGGGATTGGGGTTTGGCAACCAGATAACCGATGGATTGACAAGGTTAATGAACGATTGAAAAAACAAGCGATCGTTGCTTATGTTCTCAATCGTCCAGTTGCGGAAATCAAAGCGCGGCTTTTATTACCGATGCACTTTCAGATCTATGGGATCTGTGATCAGCAAACTCTCCTTGATCCTGTGCCAAGTTATGCGATCGCCTTTGGACAATCAGCTTTGTTATTGGACACGTTGGCTTACACCTTTAAAAACAAAAAAGGAGGCGAAATATGGATCGCGTAGTTTCAATCCCTATTAGAAATTTAGCAGTTCGGTATAATGAGAAAATAGCTATGCAAGAGGATAATTTAATGACTGAGCGATCGCTATCTGAATTAAAACAACTCGTGCCAAATTTAGTCCAAGAGATTCCTTTCTTGAAACTTCTAATACTTTTCGGCTCTAGAGCAACAGGAGAAAATCACGAAGACAGGGATTATGACTTTGCTTTGATCTGCGATCAACAGATTTATCAAGATTGGAAGAAAAAAGGAAAATCTTGGTTTAGCCTATATTCTATCTTTGAGAATATATTTGAACTTCCCAATGAAGCAGTTGATATTGTCGATCTAGATCGATGCTCA
>JANXUJ010000154.1 GCA_025356295.1 Cyanobacteriota bacterium | reverse complement strand
TTTTGAGAACTTTGCTATGTCACAAATATCCAGCTTTGATATCTTTGATACCCTGCTCACGAGATTAGTGATTGAACCAACCGAAATCTTTAGGATTTGCGGCGATCGCGCTAGGCAATTTGGATGGATAAACTTGTCTACTGAGACTTTTCGGAAAATGAGGATTGAGGCTGAGAGCAGGTCGCGCTTATTTTATGAAGGTGGTGAAGTTAGTCTAGATGAAATCTATTATGAATTTGCTAATACTTTAGAAATTGATCTGGAGATAATAGATAAACTCAAAGAACTAGAACTAATAGTCGAAGCAGAATATTTGATTGCGGTTCCGAATGCTCATCAGTTAGTCGAAAAGGCTAGGCGATCGCATTCTCATGTTTTGTTTCTATCAGATATGTATTTGCCTGTGGAATTTCTAGAATCACAACTCAAACAGCATGGGTTTTGGCAAGAAGGCGATCGCTTATATTTGTCTGCTGATCATCGCAAGTCTAAGGGAGAGGGAAGTTTGTTTTTAAAGGTGCTTAAAGACTTGTCTTTGAGTCCTCAGCAGCTTACGCATATTGGCAATAATTGGCAGTCTGATGTTGCTAAACCAAGCTCGTTAGGAATTTCTTCTGTTTATATAGATGATGCTAATCCTAATCGCTATGAGTTAATACTCCAAAAATATGCCCATGCTACGAATGGAATTACTTCCTTATGGGCAGGTATTTCTCGATATACTCGCTTGACAAGAGACGCAAAAACACCAAAAGAATCGGTGATTAGAGATATTGCCGCCGCCGTTGCTGCACCTGTTTTAACTGCCTATGTGATCTGGATTTTGCAACAGGCTAAAACTCGACAACTCTCGCGTATTTACTTTCTAGCCAGAGATGGCGAAATCTTGTTGCAAATTGCTAAAGAACTCGCACCGCAGATATATCCAGAAGTTGAACTTCGCTATCTATATGTTAGCCGTCAAGCTCTGAGAATGCCAGGATTAACCAAGATTAATAAAGCTTTTTGGGAATGGATGTTTGATGATACGGATATCTTTACAATCGAGAGCTTGCTGGCGCGGATGTGTCTTGAGGGCGAAGCTGCTCAGTCAATTTTTGAGTTATTAGGCTATCCATTAAACTTGTGGCAAAAAAATCTATCGACAAAAGAGAGAGTCTCTCTGCGTGCAAATCTCGAAAAGAATGTATTTCTGCAAGAGCTAATCCTAGAAATTGCTAAGCAAAAACGCGAAGTCTTAAAAGCTTATTTACAACAAGAAAAAATGCTTGATGGACAGCCATTTGGATTAGTCGATGTTGGTTGGCGTGGCAGTTTACAGATTTCTTTAGAAAATGCTTTCGAGATATTTGGGACAAGAAATCCAGTCGGCTTCTATTTTGCTTTAGACAAGCCATCAGGTGGACTCAAACACAAAGGTGAAGCGATCGCCTACTTTTTTAACATCAATAACTCGACTGGGCTGCGTAACGATATCGATTATCGCTATGTTTCGGCTATGGAAGTTTTTTGTGCAGGTTGTGAAGGTACAACGCTTACTTATGCTCTCCAAGCAGATCATAGCGTTAAGCCTGTTCTCAAGCACTTAAATAACCAACCCGCGCTGGATTGGGGATTAGTATCATTTCAAGAATCAGTGATCACTTTTGTCCGTCATCTGGCAATGCGATCGCTTAGTGATTTTGCCCTTCCTACTTCTCCCAAGTTGTTACGCGAAGCTTTAGATGAGCTATTTATGACGGCAAATAACTCCCCAACTCAACAAGAAGCCGAAGCATTTACCGATTGTCCATTCTTTGATGATCCCAATGAGCTTTATCATTTCTATTGGGCAATGCCATTTAAACTAATAGATGTACTTAAATATGCGATCGCTAAGAGTGAAAGCTACAACGTGCATCGCAATGCTTGGAATGAAGCGAGTTTTCAAGTCAGCTCGCCATTGGTCAAAGCATTAATTCCTGTAGCGATCGCCCAACGTAAATTTCTGAAACGCTGCAAGAAGTACATCATGTCTCAACTATAATAAAATTTTCTTTATGAGTATATTAGTTCAAGACAAAACTATTAAGCCTGAACTTGCTACGGTGAAGCAACGCTTGCAAGAAGGTGGTGCTTTGCTTCCAGATTCGCCTGACAACTTATTAGAGGTTGTTGGCATTCTCAAAAGCTATGGTGTGGTACTAGGTGAATATCACACTAATCTTACTTATATTTCTGAACATCAGTTTTTAGTAGTTTTTCCATTTTTTAAGTTTTTTAATGGCAAATTTTCCTTAAAAAAGCTTATTCGTCATTGGTGGCACGATCGCATTAATTTAGAGTTTGCTGAATATTGCATGAAGGCGATGTTTTGGCATGGTGGCGGCGGGCTAGATGTTTATTTAGACTCGGATGAGTTTAAAAAACTTGCTAAACAAGCGATCGCGGCAAAAGTTAAGCACAATCCGCTCATGGCGACAATGAACCGTTTATTTCCTGATTTTTTGCCAGAGCAAGTACGTCTGATGACCTACTACAGTGCGCTTGGCTATTTTTGGTCATTCATGTCGCCGTTATTTTTAGAGCTTAGCGATCGCTATGATCGTGGTGAAATTAAGAACATCCCTGATGTGGTTCAACATATTCAAAATGGTCTAGTCTCATCGGCTAGTACGCCTTACATTTACAAAGTCGCAATCAACGAAAGTTATTACGAGATAGTACCTGCGTCAGCAAATCTGACATTTTTAAAAGATACGGCTTTGCCCTATGTGGAAGCAGTATTTTTTCGGTCTTTTCCATTTCGAGGCACAGTTTCATATAACGCTCAGGCGCATCAGATATCTCCTGAGATTTCGCAATTTGATTACGGTGTTCTTTATGCTGATCCATTGCCAGTCGGTGGTGCGGGTATTCCGCCCACATTACTGATGCAAGATATGCGGCATTTCATCCCCGACTATTTGCATGAGCTTTATCAAAACAGCGATCGCGGTGAAGAAGATTTACTTGGCAAAATTTGTTTTTCTTTTCAGAAATCGATGTTTTGTGTGACCACATCGACCCTGCGTGGTTTAGCACCTTATCCTTTAGAGACACAAGACTCTCAGGAACAGCAAGCTAATGCCGAATTTCTGGCTCCCTGGTTAGAGCGTTTATCGCGATCGCAATTGGATACAGTGCAGTAAAAGTAGCCAATCAAGTCGGCGCGAGCAAATGCAAAAAAAAACTATAGCGTCCGCTATAGTTTTTTTTGCAAGGTATAGAGGGTTATTTCACTAGACTAGGAAACGCTATATATCTTTCATTGTTCAGTAAAATGTCTGATGCTACGGATCGATCAGGTGGATTAAGATTGGACAAATTTACAAGTTTTCAAGGCTTTGATTGAGGTATTGCATTGTTTCAATTACGATCGCAGATCAATTCTTTGCCCTCAAAATCAGTGATGAAATTGATGAGCGCACCGAATAATATCAATCAACCAAACTTTAATCTTGTTGCCGCTCTCGAAGCAGCACAACATATCTCGCGTGAGTTAAATGTTGACAAGTTGGTTAGTCTTAGTCTTTCTCTATTACTAGAGTTGTCAGAAGCAGATTCGGGCGCTGTAATTTTGGCAGATGATGGAGAGTTTTTGGTCGCGGCTTCCATTCCTGATCCCATTTCTGAGCGATCGCCAAGATTATCCCTTGCTAGTACTGATGCTGATAGTTTACCGATGCTAATGATACAGAAGACTTTAGGCGATCGCACAGAATCAATCTGGAATCAAGATGCTCCCGAATCCTATTTTGTCGATGATCTCTATTGGTTAACTCATGATCCCCAATCCGCAATATGCATACCTCTATGCGAGGCAGGTAGACTGCTCGGAGCAATTTATTTAGAGGATAAGCACAACCAAAATTTAATTCAGTCTGGGTGCTTACAAGTCCTGCGATCGCTATGCCAACAAGTTGCCATTTCACTGATGCGATCGCATGAATTATCAGATATTACCCAGCGAAAAGAAGTTGAAGAAGCTTTGAAACGGAGTAATTCACTTTTAAAATCTCAGCGTGAAGCTTCTGTTGATGGAGTTTTGGCAGTAGATGAGCAAGGACGGATTGTTAGTTATAATCATCGATTTTGTCAGCTATGGCAAATTCCAGAATCCATATTGCAATCTGTGGAATATGGAGGATTACTTAGCCTCTTACAACATCATCTTCAACTACCCGAAGGACTGGTTGAAGCTCTTGAGAATGCTTATGATGCTGATGAAATGTATACTCAACAAGAGATTTATCTTGCTGATCACCGCGTAATTGATTGCTATTCAGGACAAGTTCATTCTCCTGAAGGTAAGTTTTATGGAATGGTCTGGTACTTTCGCGATGTGACAGAACGCATTCGCATTCAACAAGAACTCCAAGTCGAAAAAGATCGTTCTGAAAGTCTGTTGTTGAATATGTTGCCTGAAGCGATCGCCAAAAAACTTAAGCATAGTCGTGCCTCAATGGCAGATGGATTTGAAGAAGTATCGGTGTTGTTTGCCGATATTGTCGGCTTTACCGAACTTTCTAATAGTCTATCGCCAACCGAAGTGGTCGAGCTGCTCAATCAAATTTTTTCTATGTTTGATGATTTGTGCGATCGTCATAAACTTGAAAAAATCAAAACCATTGGTGATGCCTATATGGTGGTGAGTGGATTGCCGCAACCAAGATATGATCATGCTGAAGCGATTTCTTGTATGGCGCTGGATATGCAAGCTGCTGTTGCTCAAATCAAGACGATCAAAGGCACTCAGATTTCAATGCGGATTGGGATCAACTCAGGACCAGTAGTAGCGGGTGTGATTGGCACAAAGAAATTTATCTACGATCTATGGGGTGATACTGTCAATGTCGCTAGTCGAATGGAATCATTGGGAATAGCGGAAGCAATTCAGGTGACTGAAGCGACATACGTTCGTATTCACGATAAATTTAATCTTAAACAACGCGGTCTTATTCCTGTCAAAGGGAAGGGCGAAATGCTCACCTATTGGCTTTGCAGCAAAAAAAACTAAAAAAAGGCGGCGCATTGTGCTGCTTTTTTTTAGTTTTCAAGGATGGACTAACCATGCCTTCTGGATCGGTTGAACGATCGCTTGAACTAGCGGTGAAAGTCGCGCAATATCTTTCAAACCTTGATCGGTTTGGATATTTATCCCTTGTTTATAGATGCTATAGCCTTTAGTCCGAGAGACTCTAATCCCACAATAATATTTAGGATCAAGCCCTTGAGCAATCATTTTTGCTCGACAAGTATCAAGACTTTCCTGTTGCTGAACATCATCAAGATCAGAAATATCAGTAACGCGAAATAAATCACGATCTAAAAAGCGGCGGCATAAGTCTGCAAGTGTATGATCATCGGCATCACGCCATCGATGAATGTGATAAGCAAAAACAATGTCATCTGAGGCGAGATATTCTTCACAAGTGAGCGTCTGTGGGTCTTTAATCAGCCAAGCCAAAATAGTGCGATCGCTAAATATTTGATCATTATAATTATCCTGATTATCTTTAATTAAAACTTTTGCTCGCCGAAAAATTTGCTCCAACAAAAATCTGGCGGCTAAATTCTTGGGATGGTTGTATACCTGCAAATACATAAAATAGCGCACTGTCAAATAATGCTCGATCGCCACTATGCCCTTGCGACTAATTACTAAGTTTTGAGAAATTGGATCAAACCGTAAAGCGAGTAAAATCCGATCAACATCCAGCTGACCATATTTTGCACCCGTGAAATAGCTATCGCGCTGTAAATAATCAAGGCGATCGCAGTCAATTTGACTAGAAACTAACTGATGGACAAATGGCACAGCATATTTTTTGGTAAATACTTTTTCTAAAGCAGAAACTAAATCAGGTGAAAAGAGATGGAGAATCTCAGCAATTTTGCCGAACTTGACTAATCGTAAAGTCCATATTTCATGATTGCTCCCAAAAACTTCTTCTGACGCATGGCTGTAAGCTCCATGACCAAGATCATGAAGTAATGCGGCAACTAAAACTACAGTTCGATGTGGGGTGAGATAAGGATATTTCGTGGCGATCGCATCAAAAGCACGGCGAGTCAAAGACATTACGCCTAGAGAATGTGTAAACCGCGAACCTTCAGCGCCATGAAAAGTAAAGTAAGCAATATCGAGTTGACGAATCCGCCGTAACCGCTGAAATTCAGGTGTATCGATTAACTGAATTAATAATGACTCAGTGCGATCGCTCCCATTGAGAGTAATCGCACCATGGATCGGATCATGATAAGTTCGAGACTTGTCGAGCAGCATATGATTTTAGTTGATTCTTCGTTGATTTTTAACATGTGAGTGCTGTGATACAAATCACAACATGCAGACTGCACTTAGCATAATTTAATGGATAAGCTTAAACTCTTGAGTAATATTTAGCTGTCTGCTCGATGGGCTGAGCAACTGCTACTTTTTTAGGGAAACTCAATCAAACTAAAGAAGTGATCCAGAAACGTATAGTTGCTACTTACAGTTTATTTGTACGAGCATAGGTGGATATGGGCAATACAAATTGCGATAATTTTTTCTCGATCGCACAATTAACTGATATTCATTTATTTGCTGACATCGAAAAGTCTTTGGTGGGGATACAGACTGAGGCATCTTTTCAAGAAGTTTTAGGCACAATCAAACAAATTTTGCCGCAGGTTGACTTACTACTTTTAACAGGAGATTTGACTCAAGATGGTAGTGGGGCGAGCTACGATCTCTTAAAGCGTTCTCTTGATAGTTTTGCAATTCCTGCTTATTGTTTGGCGGGTAATCATGATGATTTGTCACTGATGCAAACTCATCTACCCAGCCAATATGTTCACCTAAAGCGATCGCTAGATGTTGGTAATTGGCGAATTTTGATGCTTAGTTCGGTTGTCGTTGGCGCAGTACATGGATATCTGGCAACTTCAGAGTTAGCATGGCTAGAAGAAAATCTAACCGCATATCCCGATCGCCCTACTCTAATCACCTTTCATCACCCTGCAAGCCTACTTGGTTCGGAATGGATTGATGGAATTTGTCTGCAAAATCAGGCTGAGTTCTGGGCAATCTGCGATCGCTATCCTCAAGTGGAAGTCGTGCTAAATGGACATGCGCATCAAGACTTTGACCAAATTTATAAAACTCCGCATAATGCTGTGCGCTGTTTAGTAACACCTTCGACTTGTGTGCAGTTTCAGCCTCAAAATCACAAATTCCAAATCGATAATCAACCACCTGGATTTCGACATTTGCGCCTCTATGCTGATGGCTCAATGGAAACGGAAGTCTATCGTCTTGAAGTTGGTAGCTTTAATCCTGATCTTACGGCAATCGGTTATTAGAAATGATATAGCGCTTTGCGCTGACTTAAAACCTATAAAACTTAAAACCCATAAAATTTATTGAAAGCGCGGCTCAGCCGCGCTTTCAAAAAATTTTATGTATTACTTCAAGCCTCAATAAGCTGTAGTATAAAAAATTGGTTCGGTGAGCTTCTCTTACAGAACCAATCTTTTATATTAAATAAAGCAAATGCAACCGCAGATCATTGTTATCAAAATTGGCACATCTAGCCTCAGTCATCCCGAATCGGGAGATTTACAGCTAGCCACGATCGCTAAGTTGGTTGAAGCGATCGTGCGTCTGCGGCGCGAGGGGCATAGTGTGGTTTTAGTTTCTTCAGGCGCGGTGGGAATTGGTTGCGGTCGGTTAGGACTCAAACAACGTCCGCGCAAAATATCCACAAAACAAGCGGTCGCTGCTGTGGGACAAGGGCGCTTAATCAGAATTTATGATGACTTTTTTGGTTCGCTACAACAACCTGTTGCCCAAGTTTTATTGACACGCGGCAATCTCATTCAGCGATCGCATTATATGAATGTTCATGCAACTTTTCGGGAGTTGCTAGAGCTAGGGGTTGTGCCAATTGTGAATGAGAATGACACGGTTGCGGTGGAGGAGTTAAAGTTTGGCGATAACGATACGCTTTCGGCTTTGGTGGCAAGTCTAATCGAGGCTGATTGGTTATTTTTGTTAACCGATGTTGATCGCTTATATTCTGATGATCCACGCCAAAATCCTGATGCTAAGCCAATCGAGTTTGTGGATTATCCTCAGTTGCAAGAACTTAGACAAGCGATCGGTGAGAAACAAGCATTAGCTGGCACTGGTGGCACGCAATGGGGAACGGGCGGCATGACCACTAAACTTGATGCCGCGAGAATTGCTTCAGCAGCAGGTGTTCGCACGGTAATCACGCGCGGAGCTTTTCCTGATCGCCTATTTGCCATTCTCAATGGAGAGAACTTTGGTACCCAATTTGCTGCTCAACCGAAGACTGTAAACGCTCGTAAACGCTGGATTGCTTACGGTATGGTGACTATGGGCAAGATATTTTTAGATGACGGAGCCGTAAATGCGGTCGTGCGTAAAGGGCGATCGCTCTTGCCTGCGGGAATTACCCAAGTGGATGGCAAGTTTGAAGCAAATGAATCTGTGAGTTTATGCGATTGCGATGGTCAAGAGATTGCTAGAGGAATCACCAATTACAGCAGTAACGATATCATCCGTATTCTCGGTTCTCAATCTGAAGATATTCCCAAACTACTAGGCTTTGATGGTGAAGAAACTGTAATTCATCGCGATAATTTAGTTAGTCTCTGAAGAGTGATGCTTACGAGAAGCGCGGACATCAATATTCAGAGACTGCTAGCTTGGCTGCACTGAAGTCAGAAGTGCTATTAGAAATTGTGATTTTACCGATGATTTCTTGATCCTTGACTTCCGCTTTGATCTCAGTTAGTGATTTGCAAGTGTATGAGTTACCTAAGAGTGACAGCTTTCCTCCTTGCCACTTACCTGATAAGTCAAAAATCGTATTTTTAGATTTCTCATTTGACTTTTCACTTAAAGGTGCGATCGCGGCATTTATATAGATTCCAGACTGCTGCATGATTAGTTGCAAATTATCGCCACAGTTAAGAACAATTGATTGCATCTTATAGTTCCCTTCAATCTTGCTAGCAGTTTTGAGATTTGACTCACCATAAGAAGTCGTCAATAAGAATAAAATGCTCACAAGGGTAATTGCGACAATATAGAAAGAAAGTTGTTTGATTTTCATGTTTTGATAGAATCTTCAAGCTCAAAATTTTACCAACTTTACCGTCCCTTTTTTATAGATAAAATCTAAAATCGGCGAAGCCATAAAAGTTGTTACCAAAGCCATAATTACCAACATCGTGAATAGAAGTGGCGAAATCACTTTTAAGTTTAAACCAATATTTAAAACAATTAGTTCAGTTAAACCGCGAGTATTCATTAACCAGCCCAAAGTTGAAGCCTCACGTTTGGGAATATTAAATGCTCTGGCAGCGGCATAAGTGCCAAGATATTTGCCAGCGATCGCTACTAATAAAATCAACCCGCTAATCAACCAAAGCTCAAGGCTATTGAGTAAACCAATCTGCGTCCGCAATCCGCTATAGACGAAGAAAATCGGCAGTAAGAAGATCAATACAAATTCTTCAGTTTTAAGTGATATTTCACGCATTAAGTCTTCATTTTTTGGCATGATCACTCCAAATAAAAATGCACCGAAAATGAGATGGATACCAATCAATTCCGTAATTAATGCTGAACCGAGAACTCCCATATAGATCAACGCTAAAGCCGATTGACTGAGCTTTTTAGTGCGCTCGTAATGAGCATCTAATTTTTGTAAAAGTGTTCTTGCCACCGTCAACATCAGACATACATATATAGCTGCAAAGAGAATAGTGGGAATTGCCGCAATCATGCTGTTGGTATTTACTACCGCGATCGCAACAGCAAGTAAGCACCATGCGGTGATGTCATCCACAGCGGCACAAGTCAGTGCTAAACTTCCTAAACTTGTATTTTGAAGATTCTTTTCGGTGATAATTCTGGCTAGTACTGGAAAAGCAGTAATCGACATCGCCACGCCCATGAATAGAGTGAAAGCCGTAAAGTTTACTTCTCCCGATGAGAGTAAGGGATATAAAAATATTGACAGAATTATCCCTAAAGAGAATGGCACGATAATACTGACATGCGATACTAGCAAGGCTAAATCACCTTGCCCTTTCAAATGTTTGGGATTAAGATCAAGTCCGATCAGGAACATAAAAAAGATTAATCCTGCCTGAGCCAATACATTTAGCAATGGAACGACTGTTATAGGAAATAACCAAGCGGAAGCTTGAGGACTAATTAGACCCAAAAAGGACGGACCTAACATCACCCCTGCCACGATCTCTCCAATCACTAGAGGCTGTCCAATAAAGCGAAATCCTATTCCTATTAATCTTGACACTCCGATAATGACTAGAACATCTAAAAAAACTAAGGCAATTGTTTCCATGCAAATTTTTTAATATTCAACTTAAATAACACTAATATAAACCAAAAAAAGAAGCTTGATCGCCCGCTGCGCGGGCGA
>JANXUJ010000115.1 GCA_025356295.1 Cyanobacteriota bacterium | reverse complement strand
GCGCTTCGCGCCGCCTATATTAGTTTCTAGATCATTAAATCAAATCAAGAAACATGGCCGCGATCGCCATCTCTTCTGCTTTACAAATACCACGCTCGGTAATCAGCCCTGTGACCAATCTCGCAGGAGTGATATCAAAGCCATAATTTAAAGCTTTAGTCTCCAGTGGCGCGACTCTGACCTTGCCGATCGCACCATCATCTTGCAGCCCTTGCATATATAAGACTTCATCCGCACTGCGCGTCTCGATCGCAATTTCTTTGATTCCATCAGCGATTTGCATATCGAAAGTGGAACTTGGTAGCGCCACATAAAAGGGAATATGATTGTCATGCGCCGCCAAAGCCTTGAGATATGTGCCGATTTTATTAGCAACATCACCACTACGCGTAGTGCGATCGGTTCCGACAATACAAAGATCAACCTTGCCATATTGCATCAACAATCCGCCTGTATTGTCGGCAATCAGCGTGTGTGGGATATTTGATTGTCCGAGTTCCCATGCGGTCAAGTTTGCGCCCTGATTGCGGGGACGGGTTTCATCGACCCACACATGAATGTTAATTCCGCGATCGCTTGCTTCATAAATTGGCGCTAAGGCACTACCGCGATCAACGATCGCTAACCAGCCAGCATTGCAATGGGTGAGAATATTTACAGGTTCGCCTTCGGGCTTAGTCTTAGCGATCGCCTCGATTAGTTCGCAGCCAAATTTACCAATATTGCGCGTGCCAATTACATCTTCATCAGAAATGGCGATCGCTTCTTTGAGCGCAACTTCTATTAAGTCTTTTCTTGAGTCATCCTTTTCTAGATCATCTTTTTTGAGGGCAGCTTTTTCTAATACGGCGATCATGCGATCGACTGCCCACATTAGATTTACAGCGGTCGGACGAGCAAGACGAATCACTGCTGAGAGAGCTTTAATCTTTGCTAAATCACCATTACTTTCTCTTGCTGCTAAGTACACCCCAAAAGCAGCAACATTGCCGATGACACCTGCTCCGCGTACGGTCATGTCTTGAATGGCAAGTGTTGCATCGGCGCTAGTTTTTAGGGTTTTAGTTGTCGAACGAAATGGAAGTTGAGTCTGGTCAATCACAACGAGGTTCCCGTCTTCTAACCAAAATGCTTTCCAAAATGATGAGGATGTAGAATTCATAATTCTTCTTTTAGTTGAATGAGGGCAAAACTGTTAGCGAACTGCTCAAAGGTTTTAGCGGTTGAGGTATTAGGATCGTTTTGAGAATCTGGTTGATAGTAGCGAACTGTATAGATAAATTTATCAGTTTCTAGAGTTAATGCTTTGACTTTCCAGATGATTGGATTTCCCGCACCACTCGCGATCGCGGTGGTAAATTCCTGCTTTGAGCCAGACTTCGCACCTTTGACTTTTGCATCAAAAGGAATTGTGACTAGATTTTGGGGATTATCTTTTAGATTGTTTTTTGTGTCTTGGACGCTATCAAGAGGTTGCTTTGAGACAGGTTGCTTAGACACGATCGCATAAACTTGCTGACTTTGTTGCAGCTTTTGCAGAGTTGCCTCGTTGTCGCGACTGGGCGTGAAAATAACTGTACTCGCGCCTGAAGGTTCTAAGCCGAGGTCGATCGCTTTCCAGTCGGCAGGGTAGCGCAAGGTATAGCCCGCACCAGTATACTTTCCCGTTGTCTCTGGTTTAGCATCCTCAGAGCGACAAATCTCGATCTTGCTAGCATCTTGATTAGTTTGTAAGGTATAGCGTGTATCTTCAGCAATTAGGGCGATCGCCCAACCGTCTTGAGTAGGAGCAGATGTTTGACATAGATCGCTGCTATTGGCTGATTGCGGCTTTTGGGACTCGGCAATGATCGCGACATTGGCTGACAGTTTAAGTTGCGATCGCAAATAACTAATCGCTTTGCTAGTTGTCGAATCGGTAGTAGAAATAGTCGGTGGAGTTTGCTGACAACCAGCAAGCGAGACTATTGCGACTATTCCTATTGGTATATGAAGCTTTAACATGACATAAAAAACATGACATAAAATGAAATGTAGCAATCATGATAACTAAATGGACATCAAAACACTAATATTTCCCGCGATCGCTACCATTGGCGCATTGCTTGTTTACTTTGGCTTAGGGATTGGAGTCGGCGTAGCACGGTTTAAATATAAGGTTATGCCACCGCAGACGACAGGCAACGAAGCCTTTGAACGGGTCTATCGCGCTCATCAAAACACTCTTGAGCAGATTGTGCTATTTTTGCCTTGTCTATGGCTATACAGTATTTTTGTTAACCCGAATTGGGGTGCAATCTTAGGTGCAGTCTGGATCGTGGGTCGAATTGCCTATGCGTGGGGGTATTATATCGAAGCGGGTAAACGGGCGGCGGGGAATGCGATCGCGACCTTAGCGATGCTCACTTTGCTGTTTGGAACTCTCTTTAATCTTGTGCGAGGACTCTTATATGCTTAATTTTTTACCTAAACTTATGGCGATCGCCGCGAGTTTATATTTCGTCATGTTTGCTTATTTCGGATTTGTTCCCGATGTTCTTGCTCACTCACTAAATTCGGCGATCGCAACACCGATGGCACTTTTTTCGTTTTCAGGTACACGCCCCACTAATCTCGGTGTGACGGCTGGCAATCTACTCGATTGTCCAAATTCTCCCAACTGTGTCTCTAGCCACAGCACTGATGCCGAACATAAAATTTCGCCTCTCACCTATACAGGCGATCCTGCCAAAGCTCTAGAATCTCTCAAGGCAGTAATTTTAAGTATGCCGCGCACGAAGATCATTACTGCCGAAGCAAACTATCTTTACGCAGAATTTACTAGCGCCCTAATGGGTTATGTCGATGACGTTGAGTTTTATTTAAATGCTGATAAGAACACCATCGAAGTCCGATCTGCCTCACGTTTAGGCGAGTCTGATTTGGGTGTAAATCGCGATCGCGTTGAATCAATTCGTGCCAAATTCGCTTAATTAAAGAGAACGTCTAAAATGTGGTCTTTTTAGTTAGTTATATCGGCAATAAACGATATATATCAATCAATCAATACCATTGAGACCTATGATTGTTTGTAGTAGAAACTATAGGAACTTTTATGGGAATGGCAGTTGGTTTGGTTGAGGTGTTAGGGCATCCCCCTGCACTTTCTGTCGCTGACACAATGGTTAAGGCAGCCAATGTGACTTTTGTTGGTTACGAAAAAGTTAGCGGCGCTCGCCTAACCATCATCGTCCGTGGTCCTGTTGGTGATGTCCAGAAGTCAGTCGCCGCAGGAATTGAAGCTGCCAAAAAAATCGAAGTGTTGAGTTCCAAAGACAAGGCTCTATTTCTCTCGGCAACTGTGATTCCTCGTCCCCACGAAAATGTGGAAGTAATCATCAAAAGTATGCGCTTTAGTGACGCACTTGAGCAGTTTCGTTAAATCAAAGCAAAGCGGCGCTCATGCACCGCTTTGCTTTAAAAAATAACAATTTCTCGCGCGAAGCGCGAGAAATTGTTATTTGAAGTTCTGTAGCACTATCAAACAAACAATGAAAATTCTAGTTTTGCATGGACCAAATCTAAACATGCTGGGCTTGCGGGAGCCAGAGGTATATGGCAGCAACACGCTAGTGCAGATTAACGATCGCCTAACTCAAGATGCTTTAGAGTTAGGTGTTGAGTTAAGTTTTTTGCAATCAAATCATGAGGGAATGCTGATCGATGCGATTCATGCGGCTTTTCAAGTACAGCATGGAATTTTGATTAATCCAGGTGGACTCACGCATACAAGTGTGGCGCTGCGAGATGCGATCGCTTCCGTCAATATTCCGACTGTGGAAGTACATCTCAGCAATATTCATAAGCGTGAAGAATTTCGGCATCATTCATTTATTGCGCCGATCGCGATCGGGCAGATTAGCGGTTTTGGGATTGAGAGCTATCGGTTAGGATTGTGCGCTCTAGTTTCTCATCTGACATAAAGGCTTTGCTAATTATGCAAGAAGACATTCGCTGGAAACAACGCTTTTATAACTATCAAAAAGCAATTAGTCAGCTTACCAAATTTATCGAAAAAGGCGAACTTAGCGAACTAGAGGAACAAGGAATTGTTAAAGCCTTCGAGTATACCTACGAACTTGCGTGGAATGTGATTAAAGACTATTACGAAGAGCAAGGAGAAGTGAATATTCAAGGTAGTCGAGATGCATTAAGATTAGCCTTTCAACGCGGCTTAATTGCTGATGGCGACAATTGGATGAAGATGATCAAAAGTAGAATTGCCTCAGTACATACATATAACCTCGAAGTAGCTCAACAAATCAATCAAGATATTCATAATATCTACTTTCAGCTATTTATCGAACTAAAAGAAAAGATGAAATCACTATGAATCGGTTTGGACTAAAATCAGAAACGATCGCCGAAATAAACCATATTTTTTCGACCTACCCCGAAATCAGCAAAGTAGTCCTCTATGGTTCTCGTGCTAAAGGGAATTATAAAAACGGTTCTGACATTGATTTAACGTTGATTAGCGATCGCCTAAATCATCGGCAACTACTCCAAATTCAAAACCAAATTGATGACTTGCTTTTGCCTTATTCCATAGACTTATCAATCTTTAGCTCAATTGATAATTTACATCTAATAGAACATATTGATAGAGTAGGAATTACTTTCTATGAAAGATCATGACCGAAGTTTTGCATTATTGGATTATTAATGTTCGCATTCCTAATTGTTTTATTGATGAATTGCTTAGGGAACGAGTAGTTTATTCAAATATCACATTGCAACGCGATCGCTTATTTCCTTGTCATATAGAAATTTGTAACGGTAAAATCAAAGCGATCGCTACTGCTTCTCACACAGAAAATTTACCAAATAATTTACCGATCATTGATGCCAAACAAGGGATCATAATTCCGTGTTTTGTGGACTTGCATACCCATCTCGATAAAGGGCATATGTGGGAACGCAGTCCTAATCTAGATGGCACATTTCCAGGTGCGCTCAAAGCTGTATATCGAGATGGTACTGAGCAAAACAACTGGAACTATGACGACCTCTATCGCCGTATGGAATTTGGACTGAAATGCAGTTACGCTCATGGCACAAGAGCCATTCGCACTCATTTAGATTGTCCACCACATCAAGTTGATACCAGCTTTCAAGTCTTTAAAGAACTGCGTGATCAATGGAAAGAGAAGCTTACACTCCAAGCCGTATCGCTAGTCTCACTCTCCTATTTTGAAACTAAAGAAGGTGAACAATTTGCGGATGCGATCGCCGACATGGGCGGAATCATGGGCGGCATTGCACATATGAGTCTAGATTTGGATCGCTACTTAGATCGAATTTTTAGTTTAGCTAAAGAACGAAATCTACGGCTTGATTTTCATACTGACGAGAATAATCATCCTGAATCGCGAACGCTATATCACATTGCTAAAGCTGCTTTGAAGCATGATTTTAGTTCGCAAATAGTTTGCGGTCATTGCTGTAGTCTGGCAGTGCAAGATCAGCAAGTTGTTGATGAGACGATCGCCTTTGTTAAAGAAGCTGATATTGGCATCGTCAGTTTGCCGATGTGTAATCTGTATTTGCAAGATCGAGTTGCGGATAGAACGCCGCGATGGCGTGGTGTCACTCTCGTGCAGGAGCTTGATAGCGCAGGTGTCAGAGTGGCTCTAGCTAGTGACAACTGCCGCGATCCTTTCTATGGATTTGGCGATCATGATCTATTGCAAGTCTTTGAAATGGGAACCAAAATTTGCCATCTTGATACCCCTTACGATAACTGGATCGAGTCAGTAACTTCGCGTCCAGCCGCTTTAATGGAATTACCTAATCTTGGTAAAGTGGCGATTGGGCAACCTGCGGATTTGATTCTATTTAAAGCGCGTAGTTACAGCGAGTTGTTATCTCGTCCCCAAAGCGATCGCCTTGTCTTTAGAAATGGCATTGCGATCGACACGACTCTGCCCGATTATTGCGAGCTTGATAATTTGCTACACTTGGGTCAGTAACCAACCAGTATCGAGTGTGTATGATTACAACTAACCTGTTACTGACCAAGCAGCTATCAGACTTGGAATATGCGACTGTTAGCGATCGCTTTGACGAAACATGGGAAGCGCCGCTAGCGATCCTGTTGGGGCTAGGACGAGCCGCAGGCGCAGATTTTGTGGAATTTTTTTTAGAGCGCAATAACTACATTAGCTGTCTTGCTGAAGATGACACCATCACTAGCATCTCGCCACGTCTATCGACAGGAGCAGGGATACGCGCCTTCAAGGGCAAAGCTGACTGCTATGTCAGTACCAATGATCTGACTTTCCTCGGCTTGAAATCCGCACTAGAACGCGCCCTTTCGATTTTGGGTTTAACACTTCCTTCTCAAAACTCGGTAATTCCCTCTATTCATCTCGAACTATTTCGTGACTATGCCACTAAAAAAGGTAAAGAAGCATGGATTGCTCAATGTAGTCCCATGCGCGAAATGGGCGATATCTTGCTTGGAGCCAATCAACTGATTGCCAAAAAAGGAAGCCATATTCAATCAAGGCGATCGGGATATTTCCGTGATTGGCAAGAAATCTTAGTTGCTGCCAGTGACGGCACATTTGCCAGAGATATCCGCCTCACCCAGTCGATTGGTTCTAACCTTCTTTGTGCCGATGGTACAAATCGATCGTCCATCGGTAAGCGAGTTGGCGGCACTAGCGATCCTAGCTACCTCCGTAACTGGAACTATGAGCCAGTCGTGGATGAGATTGTCGAAGCTGCGGGTAAGATGCTTTACGCTGACTATGTTGAGTCTGGTTCCTATCCGATCATCATGGCTAATCAGTTCGGCGGCGTTATCTTTCATGAAGCTTGTGGTCATTTGCTAGAAACTACTGGCATCGAAGCAAAAACCACTCCTTTTGCTGAAATGAAGGGTCAAAAAATTGCCCATGAAAATCTCACTGCATGGGATGAAGGTCGCTCTGAAGAAGCTTTTGGAACTATCGATATGGATGATGAAGGAATGCCAACCCAGCGCACATTATTAATTGAGAATGGCATCCTGAAGAACTTTATTAGCGATCGCGCGGGTGAGTTACGCACAGGACATCCGCGCACAGGTAGCGGTCGCCGTCAAGGTTATGCTTATGCGGCAGCTAGTCGGATGCGAAACACCTATATCGGTGCGGGTGAGTTTGCGATCGCCGATCTATTTGCCTCAGTTGATAAAGGCATTTATTGCAAGAAAATGGGCGGTGGCAGCGTCTTGCCCACAGGTCAATTTAACTTCGCCGTTGACGAAGCTTACTTGATCGAAAATGGCAAGATTACCAAACCACTCAAGGGTGCAACTCTGATCGGTGATGCCAAAGAAATCATGCAAGAAATCTCGATGAGTTCTCGTGATCTAGAGCTTGCCGCAGGTTTTTGTGGCTCTGTCAGTGGCAGTATCTATGTCACCGTTGGACAGCCACATATCAAGGTTGATGCGATCACTGTCGGTGGTCGATAGTTGATGGTCAATTAAGAGATAAAGGCGATCGCAAAGCGATCGCCTTTATCTCTTATTAGTGCAATTTTATTATATTAATTAGGCTGTTTACTTTAGTGATTAAGTTATGTCAGCAAATGCGATCGCCAATCTGCAACGAATTAACCTGATGCTCCACGCCCAAAAGGAAGCGGTGATCGATGGTATTCTTGCCGTGGATGAACAAGGACGGATTGCCAGTTTCAACCATCACTTTTGCGAAATGTGGGATATTCCTCATGACTTGTTCACTACCAGTTTTAATGTCAATCAAGTAACCAATCAAGTAACCAACCAAGTAAATAGTGATTCTAATCATGAGTTTCCATTAGGAGCTTTTTTAAGCAAACCTGATCTTCCCGAAGTTTTAGCAAATCTATTAGAAACCACTTACGATGATCCTGATGTGGTTAGACAGGGAGAAATTATTTATGGCGATCGCATCTTTGATTACTACACCAGCCCCGTAATTTCCAAACAAAATAAGTTTTTTGGCTTGATCTGGTGTTTTCGCGATATCACTGCCAAAAAACACATAGAGTTGCAACAATTGCAACTTATGAAAGCTCTCCGCCAAGCCAAAGAAGAAGCGGAAGAAGCGGTACAGGCTAAGGCAGCTTTTCTGGCGATGATGAGTCATGAAATTCGCACACCAATCAATGGCGTGATCGGTATGACTCAACTTTTAGCTGGGACTGATGTCAACCCTGAACAAGAAAAATATGTGCGGACGATCCAAGTAAGCGGGGAAATGTTGCTTTCGGTGATCAATGATATTTTGGACTTCTCAAAAATTGAATCAGGCAAATTAGAACTAGATAATGCACCACTCGATGTGCGGACAGTTGTGCGTGATATCTATGATGTGCAGTTGGTCAAAGCCCAAGAGAAGCAACTAAAGTTTGAAATAAATATGCAGTCTAATGTGCCGCCATTTATTGTCGGTGATGTGACAAGGTTAAGACAAATTTTATTAAATCTGGTTTCTAATGCCCTCAAATTTACAGATAGAGGGTCGGTTACTATTGGGGTGCGATTAGCCTCGGAGCAAGTGCCTATCCCCGATCGCCCTTTTCAGTTGTTGTTTTCGGTCAGCGATACAGGGCTTGGTCTCACCGATGAACAGATACAGCGATTATTTAAACCATTTTCACAAGCAACAGTCGCGACCTCTCGTAAATATGGTGGTACTGGCTTAGGGCTATTGATCTGCAAGAGATTAGTCGAAATTATGGGCGGCGAAATTCAAGCAGTAAGTAAGACTGGTCAAGGTTCTACTTTTTTATTTACTTTTACTACCCAAATCGCTAAGGAGCAGCCAAATTATAGGTTGCAAGACACTCTAAATAAAAGTACAGATCAAACTCTAGGGCGACTCGGCGATCGCTTACCATTGAAAATTTTGATTGCTGAAGATAACTTAATCAACCAAGAGTTAGCAATGGCGATGTTAATAAAGATGGGTTATCATCCTGATGTCGTGGATAATGGCTTAGCGGTTCTGAAAGCGTTACAAATCGAACATTATGATCTCTTACTGTTAGATGTGCAGATGCCAGAAATGGATGGCTTAGAGACTGCGGATTATCTGGTTAATCATTGGCATGAGTTACATACAAATTATGAACGTCCTACGATTATTGCGATGACAGCTAGTGCGATGCAGGGCGATCGCGAAATGTGCTTACATGCAGGTATGGATGATTACATTAGTAAGCCGATTATGATGAATTCGCTCCAGCGCACTATCGAGCAATGGGCAGTTGGCTGTCAAGTTGAAAAAAACAACGTTCCTTTAGTCATTGATTCAATCGCAATCCATAACCTTGCCCAAATTAATCCTAAGCTGATCGGACGCATGATTCATTTGTTTACTGCCGAAGAAGCACCTGTCCTCTTACAAAATCTCCGCCGAGCGATCGCCAAGAATGATTTCCAAGAAGTTAACTACAATGCACACACTTTAAAGGGAAGTAGCAATATTTTGGGTGCTAAAGTACTCGGCAAGCTCTGTCTCGAAGCCGAACTAAAGGGCAAACGCGAAGACAATGAAGGATTATCGGAACTATTAGTGGAAATTGAGTGGCAATACAAAATCGCTTGTGAAGAGCTTGCTAAATTGGGGAGTTAGAATAGGAATATAAGCTTTCTGATTCTAATTTTCATAATTTCAAAATTTTTTATGCTTTCCATTCAAAATCTTAGCTATCATCCATCCGCTACACCTGAAGCGATTCTCAAAAATATATCGTTTGAGTTACAAGATCGGCAACTAGGCTTAATGGTGGGACCAAGTGGCTCTGGTAAAAGTACATTACTAGAGATTTTGGCAGGGTTTGTGGAATGGTCTGGCGGTGATATTTACTGGAAATCTCAAGAATTGAGTCCTGATCATTTACAACAAATATGCGGGTTAGTATTTCAGTTTCCTGAGCGGCATTTTTGTGGCAGTACGATCTTAGAAGAATTAAGACTAGGACATATTGATCTTGATGGCGATCGCATTCAGGGCGCACTGAGTTCAGTGGGTCTCAGCCATCTCAATCCTAGCGCATCCCCGCAGTCCTTGAGTGGCGGACAACAGAGACGTTTAGCCCTCGCAGTGCAGTTGATCCGTCAGCCCAGTTTGTTACTGCTCGATGAGCCAACCGCAGGGCTAGATTGGTCAATGCGTAAACAAATATTGGGGATTTTGCAAGAACTTAAAAAAAATTGGACGATCCTTGTTGTCACTCATGATCCTGAAGAACTTGACTCGATGGCAGATCAGACTTGGGCGATCGCACAGGGCAAAATCGCATAAAAGATAAGCGTTTGCGATACACTAATGGCAGATATTAACTAGATATTTTCTTATGACCTTCACAACAGAATCACCAACATCTCCTGTAGAAGCAGAATCTAGTCTTGCCCCAATTAGTGATCTCGTAAAGCCTGATCACATTGTGCAAACTATCCAAACCGTCATTGCTGGTATGGATGCTGACGACTCGGCTCTAGAAAACCAAACCGAGGATACTTGGAAGTTCCGATATGGCACTGTCGAAATAGTTGTCAATATCACTGGAAGCGAACCAACTGATACATTTACCGTCTTTTCTACAGTACTGACTGCACCTTTTAAAGACGAATCAAAAATGACCCGTTGGCTGTTAGAAAAAAATGCCACTGACACTTTTGAAGCTCGGTATGCAATTCAAAATGATCAAGTGCTAGTGTTATCTTCGCGCTCTGTGGAAGATTTATCACCTGCTGAGATATCGCGGATTATCACAATTGTTGCTGCGATCGCCGATGACAATGACGAAATCTTAAAAGAAAATTTTGGCACTTAATTCTCTATTCCCAAAAGTCTTATATACGGGTTAGCTCCCCGTCGAAGGCGGGGAGCTAACCCGTATTAAACATATGAAAAATTTATGGCAAATTATTCCCTATTCTGAAGCGTCAGGAAAGCTGCACATGGAGCTTGATAATTATTTACTTGATCGCCATAGTCAAGATTCGCAATCACCATCAATCTTAAGATTTTATCGTTGGACACCGCCCGCAATCTCTCTAGGTTTCCATCAACAGCAATATCCCGATCGCTGGAATGCGATCGCGCAGCAACAACATCTCGACATCGTGCGCCGTCCTAGTGGTGGTCGGGCTGTATTGCATAAAGGCGATCTCACCTATGCCGTGATTACTGGTACGCAGTATCTCGATGGAGATGAAAGTTATCGAACAAGTTGCAAAAAGCGATCGCACCGTGAAGTTTATGAAAATATATGTGAATTTTTAATTCAAGGCTTTGCAGAATTAGGAATTACGCTAACTTATGGACAATCAGGGCGCGGCTATATTCATAATCCTAGTTGTTTCTCAACGGCAACCAATGCTGATTTGATAATTTCTGATGGGCGCAAATTAATCGGTAGCGCCCAAGTATATCAACGAGATTCAGTTTTGCAGCATGGCTCGATTGCGATCGCGCCAGATTGTGAGTTATTAACCGAACTATTTCAAGCAGAAGTTCCCGTTGTCGGCTATCAAGAACTTGCCCAAATTCAGCATCAAGAATTAATTCCTGAACTCATCGAAGTTCTATCTAATTCGGCGAGGCAGCACTTTCAGGCGCAGTTCTTGTAACTCTTGATCGCTCAACTCGCGCCATTGTCCGACCTTGAGATTTTCTAAATGTAAATGTGCGATCGCTACGCGTACCAATCGCAAAGTTGGAAATCCTACTGCTGCCGTCATTTTTCTGACTTGACGGTTTTTCCCTTCGGTCAAGATTAGCTCAATCCACGCGGTCGGAATACTAGCGCGATCGCGGATCGGTGGCTGACGCAGTGGTAAATCTGGTGCAATATCTAATAACTTCACCCGCGCCGGCTTAGTTTGATAGCCTTGAATCATCACTCCATCTCTTAACTTTTGTAAAGCTTCCTGATTGGGAACTCGTTCCACTTGAACTAAATAAGTCCGCGAATGTTCAAACTGGGGATCGATTAAGCGATGTTTTAGTTGTCCATCATTAGTTAGCAAAAGTAATCCTTCACTATCAAAATCCAATCTCCCGACCGAATATACATCAGGAATCGCAATATATTCTTTTAAAGTCGGACGTGGTGATGCACTGTCATCCGTAAACTGACAGAGAACTCCATAAGGCTTATAAAAAAGAATATATTGGCGATCGCTCATAATTTAGTAACCAGACCTAGAAGTGTGGGTCGCCCGCTAATCGAGCGACCCACGCTTCTAGGTTTTAAGAATTAGTTAAGTCTAGCGCTGAGGAGTGCCAAATACTTGTACCCAATAATTTTGATAGCGCGAACTTGGAGAATTAGCATATCCAAATCCAATCTCAGTAAACTCACGCTTAAGAATATTAGCGCGATGTCCTGGACTGTTCATCCATTGCCGAATTGTCCCCTCAGGAGTTGCTTTACCCGCGGCAATATTTTCTCCTAAAAACGAGTATTTATAGCCAGTTGCCATAGCGCGATCGCTGATATTTGAGCCATTGCGACCTGTATGACTAAAGTAATTGTTTCTTGCCATATCAGCGGCATGGTTTTGGGCTGATCTGCCCAATCGTGAAGATAGCTTTAATGGAGACAAACCGACTTTCTGCCGTTCTATATTAGTCAGCTTGAGTAATTCCACTTCAAAGCTCGGATTAGTTCTCATCAATTGAGCGATAGTTGGAGCAGAGGCAACTTGAACTGATCTATTTGTGAATGTAGGTTGGGATGTAGATTGTAAGGGAATGGCGATCGCTGACTTTGCCGATATTCCCGTAAGTGATAATATAGTGAAACAGATTAAAAAGTGTGGCTTCATGATTTACTTTAGGAAAAAAAATAGCTAAGAAATTGTGAAAAATACACATCTCTATTGATATATTGACTAGGCTCTTTCTTAGTAGTTCCGATAAAAATAATATTTGTAAATATTTGTAAATATCAGAAAACTTAAAAATGAACCCACATGAATGAAGATAAAGTAATCGCCTGTGCTGAATGTGCTAAAGGAACAGGATTAGAATTTGACTTCACAATGGCATTTCAGCCAATTGTTAATACGACTTCCAAGGAAGTTTTTGCACAGGAAGCCCTAGTTAGAGGCATAAATCAAGAGTCTGCTTGGGATATTTTAGGTCGTATCGATGATCAAAATCGTTATCGTTTTGATCAAGCTTGTCGGATCAAAGCAGTTCAGTTAGCCGCAAAGCTAAATATTAAATCGTTTATTAGTATTAATTTTTTACCAAATGCAGTTTACGATCCTGAGCTATGTATTCGCACCACAATTGAGGCAGCAGAAACCTTCGGATTTCCGACTAACCTGATTATTTTTGAGTTTACTGAAGGAGAGAAAGTCCAAGACCCTGCACATCTTCGGAAAATAGTTCAGTACTATCGAAAAAAAGGCTTTTTAACGGCGATCGATGATTTTGGTTCAGGTTACTCAGGACTAAATCTATTAGCTGACTTTCAAACAGATTTAGTTAAGTTAGACATGTGTTTAATTAGGAATATTGATCAAAATAAAAATCGCCGCGCTATTGTTAAGGGGATTGTGCAAGTATGTGAGGATTTAGAAATTAAAGTGATTGCTGAAGGTGTAGAAACCTATGAAGAGCTGATTACTTTACAATCTTTCGGTATCGAACTTTTTCAAGGCTATTACTTTGCCAAACCCAAATTTCAAGATTTGGCTCAAATAAATAATCTCTAAAATACAGCGCAAAGTGCTGATTTAAAACCCATAAAAATTTTTATGGGTTTTAAATTTCAGTAAGCTTGTTTCCCTTACTTCGCTCACCAAAAGATTAAAGGCAGTGCTTTGCACTGCTTTTAATCTTTTGGTTTTTGATGGATATCACTCGATATGTAGATGACGATCGCGAAATGTCCATCTAGTATTATTTGACCGTGCCAAATGTTTATATAGAATTCAAGTATTATTCATGGTTCATCAACTAGCAGTTCGCTTAGGTGTATCGTGTATGCTACTCGCCGCCTTGCCTCTCGCTACAGACGAAATAGTTAAGTACACCCAAGCACCACATATATTTTCAGGAATTGGGGCGATCGCCTCATGTGTCGGAGCCTGTGTACCAGTTTTAACTCTCTTTCGCAATTCTGATTAATCACAACCGCAACCCCTAAGCCCAGCGCCCAATCACAATTTTTACAGTGCCATCGGCTAACACTTCCTGCTGTTCGATCGCAAAGCCCTGCTGACTTGCACTGTGCAAGACTGTTTTAGCCGCATATTGTTGGGCGATCGCTCCCAAAAACTCTTCGACATTCAGCGCTATGCCCCACATGTCAGCAATTAGCTCATAGCGATCGCCTAACTTCCGAAAGCCAATATCATAAGCATTGGGCATAGGGATCACATATTCAGCCTGAGTTGTATCGCCTAGATAGCCACGCACTAAAGTATTTTGCTTGACTGGATAGCCAAGCTCTTGCAGTGTTTGTTCGAGCAAATCACCATTTTTGATTTCGATAGCGATCGTGGTGAAGTGAGACATAATGATTAGTTTATCGCCCTTTTATAAAGTTTAGCCGAAGACTTTAACTCAAACTTTCAGCTAAAAAATTTAGATCCGTTCTGATGCTGGTTCTCAATAAAACGTAACCCAAAAATCTAAGAAATGTTTCTATACTAGAGACTTATAAGATCAATTAATTTACTCACAAATTTCTTTGTAGAGTTTCCTACTCTAGTGAAGTAAGGGGTTGTTTCCCGCTTGCTTGAAAATTTCTTTAAACTATCCCAATAGGTAAAAATATGATGAACGACATTGGCAAGTATCGCTTTGTTTGCACCCTTACACTCAGTGATATTTTTGGGCAAATAATTGTCTGGTTAGGCGTGATTTTTGCGGCTCTTGCCTCAGCACTCTCGTTAATGAGTAAGCCAGTTTATTCATTTGGTGCTGTTGGTTTAATCGTGGTCACATCCTTACCATTTTTGTTATTTACCTTTGTCAGGACATTGTTTAACCACATCGATATCGTGCCTTTGACTGAAGATGAGATTAGACACAATCATGCCAAGATATCGGGTATTCGTAAAACTGCCATAAGTGCGGACGTTAATTAATGTTATTCAGAAACCAAAAAAGAGCGGGAGTGCAAAGCGCGCGCTCTCTTTTTTGGCATTTCTTGGCTAGACATTATCAGCAATGTCTGATAAATCAATAGCTAGGAATCTAAAATCAAGGGTTAACCATTGTGCGCCAGCTTAATTTTATTGTCATTTTCATAGTTGTTCTTGCGCTAGTTTTATTTGCCTTAGAAAATACTCATACTGCATCCATCCAAGTTATTCCTAGCCTGAAAGTCGAAGCCCCGATCGCTGTCGAACTGATCTTAGCAATGGGACTAGGTGCAGTTTTAGCTTGGTTGTTTAGCGTCTGGTCATCTTTGCAAAAGTCAATTGGAATGCGTAATAAGAATGTGCAGATTCAAAATTTGCAAGAAACTGTGCAAAATATGAGCATTGAGATTGAGGAGCGTAAGCGTTTAGTGTCTGCGTCAGCGATTGATGTCGAGATTGATAAAAATTAAAATTACAGCGCTCTGCGCTGGTATAAAACCGAGATCGGGAGTCGCCCACTTTGTGTGCGACTCCCGATCTCGGTTTGGTTTTTAATTATGCTGAGCTACTTAGTTAGCTATTTCACGACAATCGATGATATTTTTAAGCATCCGCTTCTTCTCAGCATAATGTCTCTTTAATGCTCTTATCGATCGCTGAATCAGTTACAAAAGACGCTATTGCGCTACTAATTAGCCTTGCAGAGCGAGGTGAAATCGACCCTTGGGATGTGCAGGTGATCGATGTAGTCGATCGCTTTTTGTCACGATTGATCGTCAGCGATCGCCGCGATTTATATGATTCAGGACAGGCGATTCTGTATGCCTCGATGTTGGTACTGCTCAAGGCAAACTCTTTGTCAGATATCCAATCCGCCTACGAGCAACCAGATATTGATGATGATTTAGAAGAACTTGAGATCAGTGCAGACTCATTAAGACTGCCAACAGATTTTGATAAACGTCTGCGCCGCTTGCCTGTGGCTCTACCACCCAAAGCTCGCAAGATCACCCTAGAAGAGTTGATTGCCCAGATTGAAGCGATCGCCGAAATAGTTGATCGCAAACCTAGCAAGCCCTCTAAACGACCAATTCAGGGCAAAGTCGCGAGACGGGCGGCGATGAAAGCGATCGCGGAACTAGCGCACAAAGAGAATCTATCGGAGATGGTTGCCGAAATTGAGCGATATTTTTTAATTCATCCTGATGAGGAGATTGAAATATCTGCCCTAGCTGAAGTATTTAACGATCGCGTGGGTGTATTTTGGGGCTTGTTGCTAATGTCTTCGCAGTCAAAAGTGGAGTTGTTTCAAGAAGAGTTTTATGGCAAGATTCAAATAGTCCCGACTATCAAGGCTCCACTGATCAAAGAATTACCATTTCTTAATAGTTTAGCTAATTCCACAGTAGAATCAACTCAATTAAAATTGACATTTTCTGAATTAAAAGAAGTTTCGTGAAGTATCCAAACCCATTCAACTATCATCGCCATTTTTCTCTAACAATTGCGACAGCAATCTCTATCATCAGTTTTACACCACTCTTCTCACCTGAATTATCAGCGCAAGTTCGTAGTGATGTCTATAAACCAAATGCGATCGCTAGTGGTCTCGATATCAACGACATTCTTACTGACAAAGACATCCCCACAGGTCAAAAAGGATTTGCGCGAGACTATGCGATCGCGGCTCAAAAAGATGAGCGCTTAGAAATCACCGTCACTTCGGGAAGTTTTGATACAGTCTTAAGTCTGATCGATAGCAAGGGTGAAATAATTGCCGAAAATGATGATGCTGTGGGTGATAGCACTAATTCACTGATCTTCTTTAAAGTGCGTCAATCAGGAAATTACACTATTCGAGTTTCTTCTTTTGGGGGTAGTAGTGGTGGCAAATTTATACTTAAAGTAACTAAGCTGCGTCCAGTCAACTAGATAGACGTTGTTAGTTTAAGCCTCAATAGGCTGTAAATCTCAGAAATTATAGGCTAGTCTAAATCTAATTTCTAAGCTTTAAGAAATCTTTGCCTCGTACTTAAATCAACAACGCCCGAATTTTTTATTTGTGAAATTTTGGTGATTAGTCTAATATGCATTTGGGGAAAGTTAGTTTTAGCTTTGATGATAATGATATGGTTTTATAAATCGAACTGATGTTATTTAAACTGATGTTATTTAATCTTAGAGGTGTCTATGCGTAAAGAGCTTGGTGACTTTAGTAGTATTGTTTGCTTCAGAGCTGTAATTACAGGGACTGAAGATGCGCTAGGCGAAAAAGCGGCAGCGATCGCTTTGATTGCGGCTGGTCGAGTTCGTGGTAAACAGCTTGCTGAACAGCTGGGACTCAAAGAGAAAGGATATGGGCTGGAAGAGCTTGTTCCCCTGCTTCAGGAAGCGTTGGGTAAAAATGGCACTAGGCTTTGCATTATAGATAAGATTGAAGAAACTGAGGGAGCAATCTTGGTTTACTGCCTAGAAACAATATGTTCGGCAGATGAACCACAAGGCTCTCCACGCAAGCTCACCTTTACACAAGGAGCTATTCAAGGTGTACTTGAGCAAGTGACAGGTAAACGACTCAGGGGGAAACAGATAGAGTCAGTGCTACGAGGTGGCTCTCATGATGTAGTTTCTTTTGAAGTAATTGCTTCAAAGTAATTGATTTTAATTGATTAACTAATGACTTTATAGCTTGCTTTTTTATAGCTTTTAATGATCTCAATGATCTTCAGCTATGTTTTTCGATAACTTTACAAAATTTAAAGATAAATCAAGACAGGAACAAAATAATGAGTATTAATGTTGCAAAGCTAGAAGGTATCTTGCAAGACTTAGTAGCAACAACCAGTGATGTGCAAGGAGCCGTACTTGTATCACCAGACGGCTTAGCCCTAGCATCCACTTTACCGAATGGAATGGATGAAGAGCGAGTTTCGGCAATGTCTGCCGCTATGCTTTCACTTGGGGAGCGCATTGGGACAGAACTAGCCAGAGGCAGTATTGATCGCCTCTATGTCGAAGGAGATAAGGGCTATGGTATTTTGACTAGCTGTGGAGAAGAGGCAGTTCTATTAGTGCTAGCAAGTAAAGCCGCGAAACAAGGGTTGTTGATGCTGGAGATCAAGCGTGTTACGAATGATCTCAAAGTAGCCTTAGCATAAATAATAAATAGATGTCTCAATAATTCTAAGAAGAATCACTTTGTGATTCTTCTTAGAATTATTTGGATACCATGATGATATCAATAGAACGGATAGAAGAGATTTATGGAAATTATGCGTTTGGTGGTAGCGGGTACAGTTGGATCGGGAAAGTCAACTTTTATTCGGGCTGTGAGTGAAATTGAGGTTGTTGATACTGATCGCATTGCTACAGATGAGACAGCAGACATAAAACAAAAAACTACCGTGGCAATGGATTTTGGGCGCTTAAACTTTGGACCTGATATGTCTCTGCATATTTATGGAACACCTGGACAGCAGCGCTTTGACTTTATGTGGGATATTTTGATTCGCAAAGCTCATGCGTTTATTTTGTTAGTCGCTGCCCATCGTCCCCAGGAGTTTCGTTATGCAAGGCGGATTCTTAGCTATATGAATCGCCGTGTCCAGATTCCTTACATCATTGGCATTACGCATATGGATTGTGAAGGTGCTTGGGCGAGCGAAAATATTAAGCTAGCTTTAGGATTTGTCGATGAAAAAAATCAACCGCCTGTAATCGTTTTGAATGCTGATGAACGAGATACAGTGATTGAGGCGATTATTACTCTTGTACAATATTATGTCCAAAACAAGTCTGTTGCTTAGTTTTACAGATAGATTGCCATTAGTTAATATTGTCATTAGTTAATTTAGACATTTACTTTTTGGGTTACCGCTATGACAATCATTCAAGGTTCTTTATCAGAGTTTTCTCTTCCAGAAATATTCCAGCTTTTAGATCAAGGGCAAAAGACGGGAATATTAACAGTCAGAGATTCACAAAATTTACAATCAGGAAAACCGTCTCTACGTCATATTTGGTTGCATAGTGGTCGAGTTGTGGCAGCAGGCGATTGTTTAGATAATCGCGGATTAGCTCGCTTAATTGAACAAAAAGGATATATTACTGAATCAAGCCGTCCAGAATTAGAGCGGTTTGTGCAGGAAAATGTGCTTTTAGGTCTAAATCTAAAATCATTAGGAATATTACAGCCAGATCAACTCAAATTATTGTTTGGGATTCAAGTCTTAAGACAGGTTTGTGCTCTTTTTAATGTGGAGGTGGGTCAGTTTCGATTTTCGCCAATCAGCCAATTACCAAAAGCAGAAATGACAGGGCTAAGTCTACCTGCAACTGAAACAACGCTAATGGGACTGCGTAGTCTCAAGGACTGGAAAGGGCTAGAGAATAAGCTTCCTGAGCCTAGTTCCACATTGTTTAAAATTGGTTCTGAACCGCCACATTTACGTCTAGACACCAGTGAGACTCAAGTATGGGAACTTGCTGATTGTTCTATTAATTTAGTAAAAATCGCTGAGCAGTTACATATCTCTATTCAAAAAGCTCAACAAATTGCATTTCGTTTAATCGTAGTTGGTTTAGTGGAAGAAGTGCCTGATATTGACGGGGGAATAGCAAACAAAATTAATAATCCTGATCAGGAAAAAGAAAGTAGTGCTGAGGTAAGTTGTCAGGTGATTAGCTCGTCAGAGCGATCTGAAGTTAGTGGTTCTTTTTTACAGAGCTTGGTAGGATTTTTGCGACATAGCTATAACAGCACTTCGGATTAATAGTCGGATTAATAGCTTGATACTCTCAAGACTCCGTTACAATGGCTGGGTGTGATGTTTAGAAATATGAAGCTGCGATCGCGATGAATCTATCTCTGGTGTCTGATTTATTAGAATTTGTAACTGTCTATAAGTGGCAAATCTTACTTGCTCTTAGCTCAGTATTATTTGCCGAAATCTTACGCGACTGCTATCACATTGCGGGACATTATTGGAAGCCGCTGATGCCGTGGCACAACTTGCATCACAAAGCATATCGCTCGGATTTAAGTAAGGTCAGCATGGAGATTTATTGCCAAGCGGAGCTATTTAATGATGTCCCCGAAGCTACGTTTATGGTGATTGCAACGGGCGCGATCGCATGGCTTGGTTATACTTATGGCTACGGCTGGTCGCTGACTCTGGGATGTATTTACTCATTTGGTTTTTTAGTGACAGGTTTGGCGCGATCGCAGGGTTTATTACTCGAAACTGATCTGACTCACAAGCCAGGTGATTTAGTTGAGTTGCCATCACAGTGGAACGTTAATCGGACATATCATTGGCGACATCATTTTGATCGCGGTGAGGCATATTTTTGTAGTACGTTTACACTTGTCGATAAGGTTTTGGGTACAGCTTTGGCACTTAAGGGCAAAAGTATCGCAATTACAGGTGCATCAGGAACGATGGGTCGAGCATTAGTTGCCGAACTATCTAAAAAGGGGGCGCGCGTAATTGCATTGACAACTTCACCTAATGCTAGTTTTGAGATTAATGGTAGTGACAATAAAAAAATAGAAGTGCTGACATGGCAGTTAGGGCATGAATCTGAACTACGCGATCGCTTACAAAAAGTCGATATTCTCATTCTCAATCATGGTGTAAATGTATTGGGATCGCGAGATTCTCAATCTGTATACAAATCCTATGAAGTTAATACATTTTCAGTTTTTCGGTGGATAGATTTGTTCTTAGAGACCGTGACTGAATCAAAGCATATTGCGACCAAAGAGATTTGGGTGAATACTTCAGAAGCAGAAGTGAATCCAGCCCTGAGTCCACTTTATGAACTGTCAAAACGCGCGATCGGGGACTTGGTAACTTTACGCCGCTTAGACGCTCCCTGCACGATTCGCAAATTGATTTTGGGTCCATTCAAAAGCGAGCTCAATCCCTATGGTGTAATGTCAGCGAGTTTTGTGGCTTGGGCGATCGCAGCTTTAGCCCAACGTGATTTTCGCGATATTATTGTCACGATTAATCCACTGACATTTATCGCTTATCCGATCAAAGAATTTTGGCGATCGCTTTACTTTCGCATATTCTCTCGCCGTAGGTCATCATGAATCAAGAAATAGAAATTTGTCAGTTCATTCGCGAGATTGGTCAAAAAGCGATTCATCTAAGGGAGTCGGGATTTCAAGTTGATCAAAAAGGCTTTGATGATTATGTAACCAATGTCGATCGTGAGCTTGATTATCTCTTAAGTCAGCGATTTCAAGCATGGTTCCCGAACGATCTGGTGATTAGTGAAGAGAATATGCGATCGTTAGAACTCTGGAAGCAGCAACCAGAGTCTTCTCAAAAGATTTGGTTTATCGATCCTATCGATGGCACGGATGACTTTATCAATGGACGTGAGTTTTATTCAGTGATGGTCGGGGTCTTAGAATCGTCTCAACCTGTAATGGGTTGGGTATATGCACCAAAGAGCGATCGCTTATATTTTGGCGGAACAGCAATTAATGGTTCATTTATAGTTGCGAATGGAAAAAATCCTGAAGTTTTACCTTCTATTGAGCCAATCGGTGCAAGTAAAGATCGCATAATCGTCAGTAAAAAAGATGATCTCGCCTATGGAGATGCAATTCGCGCTGCGGTTCCCAATGTCGAGTTTTATAGTCTCGGTAGTTTTGGTTTAAAAGTTATGGAAGTAGTTCAAGGGCGCGCCAGTGCCTATATCTATCTCAATCGCCGCGTTAAGCTGTGGGATACAGTTGGACCCTTAGCGATCGCCAAAGCATCTGGATTAGTTTGTTGTGATCTAGAAGGGCGCGAGATTGGATTTGGTTACGATGACATTCAGTCTGAGACTTTAATTCACAAGCAAATTATCATCGTTGGCTGGCAAAAATTTATCGATACATATCGTGAAGCGATCGCCAAAGCATTGTGTCTGCTGTGAATCTCTACTCAAATGCCAATCACCGCGTCAAAAGCTGTAGCGCACGCTGAGACTGCGCTACAGCTTTTGACGCTTTATATAAAACCTACGCTTCTAGGTTTTAAGGTTAGAAAAGATATTAGAATAGGAAAGCAATCTTTTCGGCTTGGTTAAATACTCCCATGACTGCTCAGAAATATCACATCATCACTTTCGGCTGCCAAATGAATAAGGCAGACTCTGAGCGCATGGCAGGCGTGTTAGAAAACATGGGCTATCAGTCAACCGAAGAGACCGAAGACGCTGATTTGATTTTGTATAACACTTGCAGCATTCGCGACAATGCCGAACAAAAGGTTTATTCGTACTTGGGCAGACAAGCTAAACGCAAACGCGAAAATCCTAAATTAACCCTTGTCGTGGCGGGTTGCGTTGCCCAACAAGAAGGCGAAGCTTTGATGCGAAGAGTCCCCGAACTCGATCTAGTTATGGGACCGCAGCATGTCAACCGCCTCGGCGATCTGCTGGGACAGGTTTTTAATGGCAATCAAGTTGTCGCTACCGATGAAGCCTATATCGAAGAAGACATCACTACGCCGCGCCGTAATAGTCCAGTTTCGGCATGGGTAAATATCATTTATGGATGCAATGAAAACTGTACTTATTGCATCGTGCCTGCCGTCAGAGGTCGAGAACAATCGCGATCGCCTGAATCAATCCGTAAAGAAATTGAAAATCTCGCGGCTCAAGGCTACAAAGAAATTACTTTGCTCGGTCAAAATATTGATGCCTATGGGCGCGACCTCCCCGCAGGTGGGATCGGGGCTGGCATCGGTGGCAAAATCACATTTACCGACTTGCTTTATTACGTCCATGATGTCGCAGGGATTGATCGCATTCGTTATGCTACCAGTCATCCGCGCTACTTCAGTTCTCGCTTGATCAAAGCTTGTGCAGAGCTACCCAAAGTTTGCGAACATTTCCATATTCCTTTTCAGTCAGGTGATAACGACATCTTGAAGGCGATGGCACGAGGCTATACCCACGAGCGCTATCGCCGCATCATTGATGATATTCGTGAAATTATGCCCGATGCGGCGATTACTGCCGATGCGATCGTGGCTTTCCCAGGTGAAACTGAGGAACAGTTTGAGCGCACAGTACAGCTAGTCAATGACATTGGTTTTGATCTGGTAAATACGGCTGCTTACTCACCTCGCCCTGGAACACCTGCTGCGGTTTGGGAAAATCAGTTGAGTGAAGAGGTAAAGAGCGATCGCCTCCAACGCCTAAATCATGCTGTCAATCAAAATGCTGCTGAACGATCAAATCGCTATGCAGGACGTATCGAAGAAATTATGATCGAAGGGACAAATCATAAGAACCCTCTGCAAATAATGGGACGCACCCGCACTAATCGGATTGCATTTACAGAGAACACAACAGGCAAGTCATTAGATAAGATTATCGGTCAAACTTTTTCGATAAGAATTACTGAGGTAAGACCTTTTAGTTTAACTGGTGTAATTTGCTAAATGAATGCTAAACTAGCCAAGCGCATTAACAAAATATGTTTCAAAAGTAAACAAAAGTTTACAAGCGCTATACACATGGGTTGCTAACTCAACGGTAGAGTACTCGGCTTTTAACCGATTTGTTCCGGGTTCAAATCCCGGGCAACCCATAAATTATTTTTTAGAAAGGTTTTACAGAAGTAGGTAATGTGCTTAGCGCCTTACCTACTTCTGAGCTATTATACGACTGTTAATAATGTGGTGTAATTCATGCATATTGCATGGTTAGGTAAAAAATCGCCTGCTTGTGGCAACGTGACTTATAGTCGCGAAATTACAAATGCGTTGCTCGATCGTGGACATCGTGTTAGCTTTATGCACTTTGCCCCTGAAGGTGACTCAGACCATGAAGAAGAACACTCGCAAGAAACGCAAGATGTAACACTGCCATTTCTCTACAAATCTACTATTTACACAGTGCCATCGCTCAGAGCCAATAAAATTTTAGTTGATTCGTTGCGATCGCTAAAGCCCGATCTTGTTCATGCATCCCTAGCCATCTCACCGCTCGATTTTCGATTGCCAGAGATTTGTGCCGAGCTTGATTTACCACTTATAGCAACTTTTCACCAACCTTTTGATCTCAAACGGCGCAATCTTGCTTCTAGTACACAACAACTCACCTATCAAATTTATGCGCCATCGTTAGCTGATTATAATCAAGTCATTATTTTCTCGAATATCCAAAAAGAACTGCTCAATAAATTAGGCGTTCCCAATCCTAGAATCGCGATTATTCCTAATGGGGTCGATAGCGATCGCTATTCCCCAAGTGCATCAAATATTAAGACTGAGCTTAAAGCTGATTTGCTATTTCTTTATCAAGGTCGCCTCGCCGCTGAAAAAAATGTCGAAGCATTACTCAAAGCATGGCGTAAATCTCGAATGCCTGAAGGTTGTAAGTTAGCGATCGTTGGTACTGGTCCACTCTTAGCCAGTTTAAAGACTTTTTATGGTAACGATCCCAGTATTGTTTGGATGGGATATATCGCTGATGAACAGAGACGAATTGAGATTTTGCGAGGTACTGATGTATTCATTTTGCCTTCATTAGTGGAAGGTTTGTCCTTATCTTTATTAGAAGCAATGTCTTGTGGAGTTGCTTGTATAGCCACTGATGTGGGTGCAGATGGCGAAGTAATTGAGAATGGCGCAGGGATTATTCTTGATTCGCACAAAGTTACTTCCCAACTCTGTACACTTCTCCCTCTATTTGTCGATCATCCAGAACTGGCAAAGATTATCGGTATCAAGGCAAGACAGAGAGTTTTGGATCGCTATACGTTAGTTAAAAATATTGATCATCTAGAATCTCTATACGAGCAGACTATGAGTCAGCAATGGGTTCGAGTTAGTGCTTTTTAGGTTTCAGGAAATCAATATTTTAAAGTGTTAGGTTATACGCTTTTCACAAAAATAATCGTCCAAAGTTATGTTGGTCAAAGTCCAGAAATGCGGTAATAGTCAGGGAATTAGACTCAGTAAATCAATTTTAGCTAAGGCTAATATTTTAGTTGGTGATGACCTAGAAGTTGTCAGTATGAAAGAGCAAATTGTGATCAAACCTGTTCGTAAAATCCGAGGTAAGTATGAGCTAAAATATTTAGTCTCCCAAATTCCATCTAACTATAAAGTTCAAGAAGAGGATTGGGGATCGCCTATAGGTTTGGAAGTTTGGTAAATGGCTAGTTACATTCTCAACAAGCTTGTATTTATTGAATATCGCCTAAATCATCAGTATCTAACCGCGATCGCTTCTCGTCCAACCCAAACGAAACCCAATCTGTATCAAAACAAATGATTGCGTTGTTACTTGAAGATGCTGATCATGATGGTCATTCGCTGTCAATGTTGCAGAAAATTGCTGGCGCTCTCAATCAAAAGGTTGAGATTAAGTTTTTAGCGATCGCGCCTTGAGACGAGTGTGGTGTAGTCGCTATCTTAAAATTTATTCATAGTTAGCCAGAATACGGCGAATTTCTGCGGCTGGGATATTTGACTGCTCAGATTTTGAGTAAATCGTCACTAGAAAAACTGATGTAGCTGTTTTGACGTAGTAAATGACTCTATAACCTGCGCTTTTACCTTTTTTGTTGTCCCGATTTTTAACCCGCAATTTGTAAACCGTATAGCCAACGTTAGCAATTTGATCGCCTTGAAAGTTTCCTGCTTGGAGGTCATCAAGAACTGGCTGTAAGTCTGCACGAATATTACGATACTTTTTTGATAAATCACGCAGTTTATTTTTAAACTCTTCTGAGAACTTAAGCTCAACTAATGGATCAATCGACATCAATCCCTTCCCATAGTTCCGAAATTGGCTTGGTTCTGCCATTCATTACGTCGTCCCAACCACGCCGAAAACTTTCTATCGCAGGTTCGAGTTCTTGTGAGGGTAAGTTTTGAGCTTTTTGTTGAGTTACGGCAATATCTCGGTCTAATAGTTCTCGCAGTTTGATTTTCTCGCGCAGCTCTAGGGAACTCATCATTTCTATGAGAGCTTTAAATGGAAGAGATAAATTTACTTTTACTTGTGTACGTTTCATATTTATCAATATCTCTATAATCAATATTTTAGAGTATACCGATCGCTAATCACGTCACTTTTTAAGTAAACAAGCGATCGCCTCTCTCATCAAACCCAAGCAAAACCCAATAATCGCGTTGGGACTAAACAATCAGCGATCGCTGTTTTATGATGCGACCATCTCAGAGCTTATGCCAAAGCATATCCAGTATGCTCTCTCACTTGAGGCGGATGAAAAGCCAAGACAATATGATCTTTGGGAACTCCTGCTGCAACCAATTCATCAGTAATGCCATCTTCAATACCATCATAGTGAATCCAGATTTTGTCGTTACGAATTTCGGCATGAACAACACATCCATGTACTCGCCGACTGTTTTCCTATCCTTCGCGCATCAGCATGAAGTGGTTGCGATCGCGGCTAACGACAACGTAAGCACTCACGTTTCCATAGCGATAGGGAAGATCGGCATAGTATTGGAGCAAAGTTTCTAGGGTTTTGCGCCATGAGTCTAGGGTGTTATCGGTAGTTGCCATTGAATTATCCAACCTTCTTTGATGAGGGCATTACAGTTGTTTATAAGTTGTGTTCATTTTGGGTCAAATAGTTGGCTAGGTTTGCGATAAGGCGTTGATACCTCTCTATTGAAATATTGCCGATCGCTCCAATTACGTTTTTATTAGGGATGACGGTTAGAAAGCTTAGTCGGATAACGGAAGGGCTAGTTAAGCCGCTTAATTCAAAGTCAGCATCATTAAGAGAAATGATTTCGTCAAAATCAGGAATATATTGCTTTAGTTGGGTACTTATTCCACAAACTAAAATGTCTTGATATTTTGGCATTTTCCTGAGAATTAATGCAGGTCGATTTTTGATGGCTCCATTGGATTGTGGAATAGGGGTAAGAATAATTTTACTTTCTTGCATAATTGCTGTTGTGTTCCTTGATTAGCTCTAATGGGTACTCAGGTTCATCTTCTCCATAGCATTGTTCTAAATTCTGTAAAGAGAAGGATTCCAGATTATCTTCTTGTTGAGATAGGTTGCTATCAATGTTGATGGAATTAATGATTTGTTGCCAAAGTTCAACGGGGACAATTACATCGATTGTTTTGCCTTCGATGTTGGTGACGTAGCGGATACGGTTATCTGTTAGTGCGTTTGGTGTTGCGATCGCCATGATGATCATCCTCTTATCGTAGTTATATTTTATACCGCCAATCGCTAAATCTACAGCGCGATCGCCTCTCATCAAACCCCAACAAAACCTAATAATCTGGGACTAAACAATCGGCGCTCGCTCTTGCTTGAAGATGCTGATTATGATTTGCCTTCGCTTTCAATGTTACAGAAAATTGCTGGCGCTCTCAATCAGAAGGTTGAGATTAAGTTTAGCGCGATCGCGTCTTGAGACAAGTTTGGTGTAGTCGCTGTTTTAGTTTTAGCATAGGTTATTGTTTGTTTTATCAGGTTGTTAACCAATCTAAAATTTCGTCAATTATCAATTCAATATTTGGTAGCGGGTAAATAATGATTTCTCCATTCCGTAAGTGTTTATGTTCCTTTTCCGATAATGCTGGTTTGTGATTGGCATTGTCATAACGGAAAATCAGACTTTCATCCGCAGATTGATATTGGTAGGCATAGCTGAAATGTTCAATCTTTTCTTGTTTAGCGGAAATATATTCTCGAATAAAAAGTACAGAGTTATCAATTAGTTCTACTTCAATATTGATAAATAGTTCACCTGATGGACGAGATTCACTATTAGATGTAACTGTTTTGGCTAAACCGTAATCTTCTAGCCGAGAAACTGCAAGAACTAAGCCTTGAAAATAGCTAAATACTGACATTTTGTAAGCTTAGGAGAATCTGTAAATCTTGAGTAATATTTTCTAAACAGCGATATTCACCAAACCATTCGACATATTCTAAGTCTCTGCCTTCTAAGTTCTCGGCTGTCCAAGAGGTGACAAATTCACTGGACGAGATTTGATATTTCTGCTCGAATGTTTTTAATTTCTGTTCTATCTGTTTTTTGCCTTGTTCCATTCGCAGGATTTCAGTACGGATTGTTTTTTGAAGAATTGCAATTGCGCGATCTGGGTATTCGGTAAAAATTTTTAATTCGTTCATAGTCAAGTAGCAATGAAGGTTTGATGCTATTTTAGCTTACAATTTTTTTTGGATGATACAAAACTTGGTGCAATTTCAGCTTTTTTAGATCACGGCGATCGCTCTACAAAATTTGACGGTTGATTAAATTAGAATTTTAGATAATAATCACTATCTGCTGATCGCATTGGAACTAAACAATCGGCGATCGCGAATTGCTTGAGGATGCTGATGATAATGGGCGATCGCTCTTCAAGGTTACAGAAAATTGCTGGCGCTCTCAATCAGAAGGCTGAAATTAAGTTTTCACAAAAACTAATTGGAGTTTGGTGTGTTTTCTAATCCCCATACTTTCCTTGCTAGATTAACTAGAATTTCTTGCCTCTCGTCAATAGTAGAAGAATCCCAAGCATCAAAATGTTTTAAATTAAGTAAATTAATAGCACGATTGATTTGTGTGTTATTACCAACTTTATTGTTCCCAACCAGAGATCGAGTTAATAGAAACTGGGATTGAGTATAGCCATTTTTCTTGTCCTCAAAAGATGAATCAGAAATTGAACTGTTGATAGATTTTTCTAAAAGAACTAGATTCCCTAGCTTGCTGGCATACAAGTTATATTCTGTGGGTTTATTAAAATTATGTCTTCCCTCTGACTTTGTTGATTTTGGAAGAATATGTTCTATTGTTAGAGATTTATCCAAATATTCATCTAATTGAGTAGGATTGCTGTACGCTTGTTCGTTAACAAACTGAGTCATTTTCGCAAGAATATATTTGATGCGAAATTTTGCAATTTTTGAATCAGTAAGTTCACGAAATGTTAAATCAAAATCACCTGATAGTGATGTAATTTCTTTCTGGAAACTACTTCTAACAAAATTGTTAAATTCACCGATATCCTTGATAGCTCTAATATTTTTACTCCATTGGGAAAAATTTCTTATCATATTAACGTCCTTGCGCGTAGAACGAGTGATAGTATAAATGAATAATAGATTTTCTACCCAGTAACAAAGCTTCATAAAAAGCTCCTTGGGTAGGTATCTTCCCGCAAGCAAAAGTATAAAGTGTTGACTATATCTACCTTGTAGTCTTGTGATATTCTTCAAATAAGGGTTAGGTGAACCATCAACATTTTCTCCTTTAATAAAGTGGAAATGATGCTCAGAAGCTTCTATTAGTTTATCTACAAAGGATAAGGGGTCTTTATTGATTTGATGTTGATCGTTCTCTTTAACAACCCAATCATAAATGCTCTCTTCAGGAAAGTTGTTTTGTAAATCCACTTCATAATGCGACATTATATAGTAACGCAGGAATCTCATTGGATCTTCTTGGCATTTATGAAGAATTCTAGTGAGCTTGTCCCAACGACTTTTAAGGCTTTGCCAGTGATTTTTTACATTATCTATTGAGTTAGAATTTGCTGTATTTATAAAAAGATAATTTTTAAGAAGATCCATAGAATTTAAACCTATTCCACGATCATTGATAGTTTCAAAAACTTTGAGAGCATTTTTAAAACTTGGGGTTTCAATTCTTATCAGTTTTACTTTATTCGCAAAAACGGATGAAAACTTAAGGAGTACGTCTGGGCTTTCTACAAATCTTTCTGATATTAATCCTTTCAAAACTTCATACGCATTAACTAAATCTTGAACTGAACTTAAAATTCCTTTATCAATACTACTAATTTCTTCTTCTCTACTAGCAATAATTGACAAAGCTTTGGCTCCTGCTCCATATTGCAATGTAACTCTAAGCCTAAGAATATCAAAACCAGTCTTTGGATCTTGAGCAACCCCTGAGATTCTCTCCTCGATAGTTCGAGATGTTTGATATTCAAAATCACGGAGTAAATCCCTAATAGCGCAAAAAAACATATAGATAGTCGTTAGTCGCTGTTGACCATCTACAAGCTGGAAAGTACCCGACTCGTCACGAAATACAACTATCGAACCCAAAAAATATTCAGAATCATTGTCTGGCTCGTCATCATCATAAAGCTCTTCAATAATGTCATAAAATAGTTTCTTAACATTGTCTGTTTTCCATACATATTCCCTTTGAAAATCTGGGACTGAATAAAAATCTTTGAAAAGCTCAGCTACACTAAGATTATGCGATTCTATTTTGGGTACAGTTGACATTTATAGTTGTTTTGAGGTCTGGCAGCATATTTTACCCTAAACTTATTGTTGTTACAACATTTTAGCTAACGAAATACTGATCACATTGTCATCATCTTTTTACCTGTGCCATAAAAGTGACGATCTCAGTTGTGGGAAGGTTGGTTAGGCAATCTCCTGAATAGTTTCAGGTAAAGCTTTGTAATATCCCCAAAATCGTCTGGTTGTGAAGTGCATTAGATTTGCTTGCAAAATCCATTTTCAAAATCCTCAATCGCTTCTTGTGCCAGAAAATCTAACTTCCCCGACTCAATATCTCTCTCTAACTCCTCATCCCAACGTTGATAATCTAAATCCAACAGCCAATCAATAACTTTGCGAAATTCGTTAGGAGGAAGTTCTAATATAGCCGACTCAATTTGTTGAATAGTCATCGTTTTAGATTTCTATGTAAAATAATTGTTTGCGCTGGTTAATTTGAGCGATCGCCAATCAATTGTAGCACCACAACATTTTAGCTAATAATGGTAAAGCGATCTGACTTTATGGGATTAGGGGCGATCTCGTAAATTTACAATTGCAAGCAACTTGCTATAATAGCCGCATAACCTTAGCTCACCAAAAACTTCTATGCTATCTCAACAGCTTGAAGACAAATCTCAACACCTAGAAACTAGAGTAGCCGCATTAGAAACAGAACTCGCGCAAATGCGACATATGCTATCTGTATTTGTTCAGAAAAAAACACCTTGGTGGTTAAAAGTCGCAGGTAGCTTTGAAAACGATCCCACCTTTGACGAAGCAAATCGCCTCGGTCAAGAATGGCGCAAATCCGCTGAATAAAGCATCATGTATATTTTTGACACCGATCATCTCAGCCTCATTCAGCGCAATGGACAAGAAGGAAAGCGAATCTTAGCCAAACTTACAGAGATAGAAGATCCTGAAGTTGCGGTTACCGTTATTACCTACGAAGAGCAGATTAGAGGAAGACTCGCTTTTTTAGCGAAAGCAAAAACATTAGACGAACAAATCTTTGCCTATCAAGGATTACAGCAACTAGCTATCAATTACCAAGCGATCGCCATTATCCCTTTTAGCCGTGCCTCTGCCCTAGAACATCAACGCTTACGCAAAGCCTATCCTCGTCTAGGAAATATGGATCTCAAAATTGCTGCGATCGCCTTAACAAACAATGCAACTTTAGTAACTCGTAACAAATCAGATTTTGGACAAATTGTAGAGTTGTCTATAGATGACTGGTCATGTGATTAAAGATTTGTGATGTTGTGGGACTAGAGACGATCGCGCGATCGCCTTTAACAATATCTAGCGTTTGAGGCGATTGATTTCGGCTTGGAGTTCATCAATTTGACGCTTGAGGCGATCGCTTTCGCTTTCAGGCTTTTCAGTTTCTTTAGGGCTTTGAGAAACATCGACAGCGCCCGTGGTGTCGCCGCGTTTGTAATTGCCAGATTTGATATTGCGATATTCTTCTGACTCTGCCCATTCGCGAATATAGTGAACGCGCTCGACTGGAAATGGATGGCTGAGCATCGAACCTGCTCCAAATCCGTTGTAGAGCATGAATTTATAGATTTGATTGAGATTATCTTTACCGAGTTCTTGATAGGCTTCTGATTGACGAATAAACTCAGGTAAGCTGAGTTCATGAGCAAAAGCAGAACTTCCGCCTGAGAGCTTCATCATTGTCGAGAGAACTGTATCAAGATCATCGCTAACAAGTAAAGCTGCGCGATCGCTAGATAGTTCAGCTTTGCGTCTCCATTCAAAAAAGGCATAGATCAAGCCACTGCTAACCAGATTTCCTAAGCCAAAAGTCATTTCGCTAATCGTAGACACGACACTCATCAGCCACATTGCCATCTGAATTAGGGTTGTGTGACCACATTTGATATGTCCGAGTTCGTGAGCGAGAACAGAACGGATTTCATCTTCTGTTAAAAGATCAAGTAATCCTGAATTGATCACAATGTAAGGATTCTCTTTTCCGAGGGCGTAACTATTGGCGACAGGGTTTTGCGACACAAATAGAGTGGGTTCAGGTTGAACATCAAGGTCGGCAATACATTCACGAAAGATGCGATGGATCGTGGCATATTGGCGATGACTAACTTGAATACTGTTACCGATGTGATAGATCGTCTGTGGACGTTCGTACATAAACTCGACAAATTTGCCTGCAACGAGATCGAAGCCTGGCACACTACGGAGGGCTTGTTCGGCTTGGCGATCAAGGGGATGTCGAAAGGCTTCGCTAGAAATTCCTGTATAACGTGGCATAGTTTTGTTAGTTGTGATATTTACGATCTGCTTCATTCTATAGCAACCCTCAAGAGCAGAGAAGGCGCTTAGCGCTTCCTCTGCTCTTGGGAATTATGGTGGGGCAGGAAAACGTCGTAATAACACTACAATCCACCAAGCTATGAATGCGAAAAAAGCACCAAGTAAAGCCCAAGTAATCCCGCTATCAAGATTTTTGATTGGGTTGAGATTAGCTAAAAATGTTAGATGAAAAATTGCAATCATCAATCCCATTGTCGCAACACCAAACCAAGACATATGTACATTGAAAAAACTTAATGTCTGTTCGCGTTGCTCGTCTGATAGCCAATATTCACGATGGGGTAAGTTGATTGCGGAAGTCGGCAATAACTTGAGAATCAGAAATAGCGTGAAAGAACTGGTTATCGCTAAGGACACAAGATAGGTAATAAAATATCCAAGCTTGGATGAACTTCCATTAGCTTTGCCTGCTGCATCAAAGTGAGAACCAACGATGTCGGGTAGTAATGGATAGAAGTAAATGCTTTGCGCGATCGCTAGACCCAATAAAAACAGGACGATATACAAGGGTAATTTCACAAGGGTAATTTCATCGTCGTATACTCCTTGAAAATATTTAGTAATTATAAGCCCAAAGAGTAAAGGCGGCACTGAGCACCGCCTTTACTCTTTGGGCTTCGTTGGCTTGTTGTAACAAAAATCTCTTTGCAGGATACGTTACACCCATTGGGAGGCTAAAGTATAAATAGAAATTTTATACGGAGTCAAACAGCGTGTCACCAACTGAACTCGCGAATAAGGCTGATCAAGACATACATGAAATCAAAACCAGTGATCTCCACGTGGTTGAAACTTGTCCACTTTTAGCACCTGTAGAGGTGAAAGCAGAATTACCGATTACCACAGCGATCGCTAAAGTAGTTGCCGATGCTAGAGCTAGAATCCGCAATATTTTGAGTGGTAGCGATCGCCGCTTGATTGTGGTCGTTGGGCCCTGCTCGATCCATGATGTCAAGGCAGCACATGAATATGCTGAAAAGCTAGCAAAATTTCGTGATGGCGTAAGTGACGCTCTGGAAATTGTGATGCGGGTATATTTCGAGAAACCGCGCACCACAGTCGGCTGGAAAGGTCTGATTAATGATCCGCACCTTAATGGCACGTTTGATATTAATTTCGGTATTCGCATGGCGCGCGGGCTGTTGCTAGATGTAGCGAAGTTGGGCTTGCCCAGCGCAACTGAGTTGCTCGATCCGATTGTGCCGCAATATCTAGCTGACTTGATCTCATGGACTGCGATCGGAGCGCGGACGACTGAGAGCCAAACTCACCGCGAAATGTCTTCGGGCTTGTCGATGCCTGTTGGTTTCAAAAATGGCACAGATGGCAGCATTGATGTCGCGATTAACGCGCTACTCTCAGCACGTCAGCCCCATCGTTTTCTTGGTGTGAATAATGAAGGCAGGGCAAGCATTGTCACGACTACTGGCAATCCTGATGGACATATTGTCTTGCGCGGCGGCAAGCAAGGACCAAATTATGACAAAGCCCATGTCGAAGCGATCGCCAAACGTCTCAGCGATCGCAAACTTTTGCCTTACATGATGGTCGATTGCAGTCACGACAATAGCGGTCAAGATTACAAACTTCAGCCAACTGTGTTGCAAGATATTTGTGAACAAGTGCGCGCAGGCTCAGAACACATTGTCGGCATCATGCTCGAAAGCCATCTCAATCGAGGTAAGCAGCCTTTAAAAGACTTGGCAAAATTGGAATATGGCAAAAGTATTACTGATGGTTGCATTGATTTTGAGACCACCGTTGAGACGCTTACCGATCTTGCTAATGCAGTGCGATCGGGACGTTTCTAATCAATAAAAAAACTAAAAAAGCACCCGAAGGGTGCTTTTTTAGTCAGAGAACGCCTTTAGAGCTAGGGATCGTGCTGATGCGGCGCGGATCGACTTCTACTGCCATTCGTAAAGCGCGAGCAAAAGCTTTGAAAGATGCTTCGATAATGTGATGGGAATTGCCTTTTTCTAAAAGCCTCACATGAAGAGTCATCTGTGCATGATTGACCACAGCTTGATAAAACTCGCGGATTAGCTCTGTGTCATAGGTTCCCACTCGCTGATTAGGAATCACTAAGCCATAAACTAAATATGGGCGACCCGAAAAATCGAGCGCAACTTGGACTAGAGCTTCATCAAGCGGTGCGACAAAGTGACCAAATCGCGCAATCCCTTTGCGATCGCCTAATGCTTTTCCCAGCGCTTGCCCCAACACAATTCCCACATCTTCATTAGTGTGATGATCATCAATATGCAAATCACCCGTGGCTTGAACATCGAGATCGATTAGTCCATGGGAGCAAATTTGATGCAACATATGATCGAGAAAGGGAATACCCGTATTGATATTCCCTTTGCCCGAACCATCAAGATTTAGCGCCACAGTGACTTCGGTTTCGCCAGTTTTGCGGTGGACTTTGGCAATGCGATCAGTATCGTAGGACATAACTCAGCAGGATTAAAAAAAGTTGAAGTGGTAAAAGTACAAGCTTTACACCACTCCAACTTTACAATAATTTGCAAGTTAGAATCTGAAACCCCTTGTTTTGACATTAAAAGTATTCAACCCTATGCGACAATAAATCACAGATAGACTTTGGGGCAAAGTAGATGACCTCGGTTACTTCAGATAGACAATCAATATTAACTTTGCCCGACCATACTCAGTTGCCAGAGTCAGATGGAACATTTGTGAAAAATTTTCAAGAACACCCGCAAAGCATCTTACTAACTGAATCGATTCAACCTGTTCTGCAACAGCTTCATCCTGATGGACAATATTGTATCGGACAAGATAGTGGGATATATTGGCGCTTAATCGATCCGCCTGAAAAGGGAGCCGAAGCACCTGATTGGTTTTATGTGCCTAACGTGCCACCGATGCTTAATGGTAAATTTCGGCGATCGTATGTGATGTGGAAAGAGTATGTCGCTCCATTAATTGTGATTGAGTTTGTTTCAGGCGATGGTAGCGAAGAACGCGATCGCACGCCGCCATCGCAAGGACAAGGTGGAAAAGTTGGCAAGTTTTGGGTGTATGAGCAAGCGCTGCGAGTACCGTATTATGCGATTTATGAAGTGGATAAAAATAAAGTTGATGTATATCATTTGCAAGACAATACTTATCAACTTATCAGCGCAAATGGGCGGGGACATTACGCGATCGCACCTATGAAAGTAGAGTTGGGGCTGTGGTACGGCAAATATCAAAATATGCAGTTACCCTGGCTGCGCTGGTGGGACGCAGAAGGAAATTTGCTCTTAGCGGGTGACGAAAGGGCGGAGACAGAAAAGTTCAGGGCAGAGCAGGAATGCCAACGAGCAAATATGGAACAACAAAAACGCTCTCAGATCGCTGATCGCTTGCGATTACTAAGCCCTGAGCAACTTGCCGCATTGGGAATTTCGTTAGAACTTTTAGAGTAATAGAATCTTAAAACCAATGAAAAATAGGTTTCCTTGGTTGCGATCGCTACTGGTTTTAGGCTCTGCTAGTCTAGTCATTTCGTTTGTCGTTCCCTTACTCGATCGCATTATTCAGATTTATCAACTTGTAGCTAAGTCCTCGCCGATTTTAGGTGGATTTGTAGTTCTATTAGTGATCGGCATATTAGCAGGATTATTTTTTGTTCTCTGGCGATATCTTCGTCTATTTCAAGCAGAACCTTCAAAATCTCGACCAATTCCTGAAGCGCCCACTGACAAGATCGAAGCGGCTCAAGATAGTCTGGAAGCTCTGGAAAAACAAGTCGAGCAAATCCAAGATGAGGTAATGCGGCGATCGCTAGCGGAGCAAACAGAACAGCTTAAGAAGAACTTTATCCGTCAGGAATTGTGCGTGGTTGTATTTGGAGTCGGCTCCGCAGGCAAAACTTCGCTCGTAAATGGATTGCTCGACTTGTCACTCCAGGGCGTCAGTAGCAGAGGTGAGGTCGGTGCAACCATGGGAACGACACAATTGGGTAAAGTCTATGCACCTGTGAGATTTCAGAGTCTTGATGTACCGATTCAAATTACTGATTGCCCAGGGATTTTAGAAGCGAGTGCTTTGGGTGGCGATCGCGAGCAAGAAGCGCGAAAAATTGCTACTGAAGCTGATTTGATTGTGTTTGTGGTGGATGACGATTTACGAAGCTCTGAGTACGCAGTTCTCAAAGCGCTCACTGAAATCGGTAAACGCACAATTCTTGCTTTTAATAAAATTGATCGGCTCACAAATAGCGATCGCGAAATTATTCAGACCAGTTTGCGATCGCGTGTTTTAGATATTATTGCTCCCGATGATGTGGTGGCGATCGCCGCTAGTCCTACCTCAATTACTCTCGACTCAGGCGAAATTATCATCCCAAAACCGCAAATCCAGTCTTTACTCGCGCGTATTCTCGATATCTTGGGTTACGAAGGTGATGAACTGGTTGCTGACAATGTGTTATTGCGATCGCAAAGACTAACTGAAGAAACTCGTGAAGCGCTCTCACAACAGCAGCAAGCCGAAGCCGAAAAAGTAGTTGAGAAGTTCCAATGGTTAGTTGTTGGTGTCGTGTTTGCAACACCATTACCAGTTGTCGATCTGTTAGCCACAGCCGCGATCAATGCTCAAATGGTTGTCGAGATTGGTAAAGTCTATGGTTGCGAAATCAATATCGATCGCGGTAAAGAGTTAGCAAGTTCCCTCACTCGCACGCTCGTTAGTCTCGGCATCGTCAAAGGCGTAGTTCAAATCATTACGACTTTGATTTCGGTAACAGTAGTCGGGTTAGTTCTCAAAGCGACAGTGCAGTCAGTCACGGCTGCCTATCTCACCCGCATTGCGGGCAAGAGTTTTATCGAATATTTTAGTCGCGATCGCGATTGGGGTGATGGTGGTATTGCTGAAGTCGTACAACGTCAGTTTCAGCTAAATCGCCGCGATGAATTTTTGAAGATTTTTGTCCAAGATGCGATGAATCGGGTAATGGTTTTGGTAAAACAAAAAATATAAGTACAGCGCAAAGCGCTGAATTAAAATCTTTTATGCACTATTTTAAGCCTCAATAGACTATTTCTGTATCTAACTTAAAAATATGATTCATCAATAGCATCAATAGTCAGTTTAGTTTTGCTATTTACTCTCTCAGCACAACTTTTAGAAGTCGCTTGCACTAATTTAGCAGTTGGTCCAAGCGTGACATTTTGATAGAGGCGATCATATTCGCGCTGATAATGCGCTGCTACTGTATCACTTTGAATCGCAACTAGAGTTTCATCATTAGTATGATTTGCGGCGTTAGTCCAGTTATGTGAACCTGTAATAATCAGATTGCGATCCAGAATTGCGAACTTGTGGTGCAATGTATCCCCAGAAATAAGATTGGGAATGCCAACAGTTTTTAAGGGTTGCTTCCATATGGTGCTTTGACCTATTTTGCAATTTCTAGCAGATTGCAAACCCCACATATCTAGAGTCGAAGAATAATCTCGATAGGCAAATTGAGGTTCAACTAAAGTCCGAATCTGCACGTTACTTTGTTGTCGTTCTTCGAGAGTTGTGGAAATAAATGGAACTGAATATACAAATAGAGCCATATCGACAGTTTTTTGAGCCCCCGCGATCGCTGTGGCAATTAGTCCATTACTGGTCTGCTCGCGCGCAGTATCTTCAAAGTCTGGAGAAAATTTAAGTCGAATTTGCGCTCCACCAACGATTAGATACTCGATTTTACGCGAGGGCTTTTTTGTGCCAAATAAGCTGTCAGGCTTGCCATTGGGACCATCGCCCCACATGAGGTTAAACTCTTTTTTAAACTTAGCTGCCAACTCTTTACTATCAATCCGCAATAGATTATTAGCATTACCTCTAGTATCAGGACGTGTAAAATCACCATGAATGTCGCTCATCGTATAGTTTGGTGAGCCAAACAAAACCGCCTGATCATCAATCACCATAAATTTATGATGCATCAGTCCACTGCCTTTGGAGCCATCAGCAGTATCATCGATCCAAGGCACATTTGTGAGTTTGATCAGCCGCAATCCATCACGGCGATCCAACTCATCTTCGCTGAGGCGACCATCATTATTGAGATCGGCAAATTTCTGAAATTCTTTGTAACGATCGCGATCGCGTACATTCATTTTCTCAACTTGTTCGGGTGTAAACTCGCTCCAAGCCTTACTGTAGTTATTTTCCAGAACAAGTCTGACATTCACACCACGCAGTTTTGCCTCAGCGATCGCTTTGGCGATATTGGGCAATCGTAATTCTTGAACCGCAATATCCAGACTGACTTTCGACTTATTAACATTATCAATCAGCACTCTTTCGAGATTATCGCCGAGGCGATTAATGTTGCGGTACGGGTCTGTGTATCGAGATGCTTGATTTTGATTAAAAAATACTTGAATATTTGGATGCTGTGGCAAAGCTGGAACTATTCCTGAATTAGCTTGACAAGCATTAGCCGCGATCGCGATTAGAGCAATGACACTACAAAACAGCAACCAATAAATTATCTGGCGAAAAACTATCTGGCGAAGAGGTAACTGGCGAAATAGCGATCGAAGTTGATGACGTAATCGAGAATAGGTCGAAAAACCCATACAAGCAAGACTTCAGATTTTGCAATCTTAGTTTACCGCTTTAGCACTCAAATCTAGATAATAGCCAGCTAAATTTGGCGAACTTTACCTTGATCAACGGCTTTCATAAGGTATTCCAGCGCTTCATAGTCAGGATCAGTGATGTAACCTTGCTCAGCAAGTTCATGATTGATCCTGTTTTCGAGTTCAGGTGTCAGACTTTTGATCAAGAGTGCGCGGTTAACTAGGTTTCTGATGACACTTCTATTATTCATAATTTTAAAAGCCTACTAGATGAAAATCTAGACGTATGTCTACAAGAGTTAGTTTCCTCCAAATTTCAAAATATAGATGTGACTGATATCTATGGCTGTGAGTGATTGAAATCAAAGATTTAAGGTGTCTATATCTCTGTTATTCTGTGATCTTCGTCACAAAAAAACAGAGCGTGTATCGCCCGCTATGTGGGCGATACACGCTCTGTTTATGGATTTTAATTATTTTTGATTATTTTGATTATACTGAGCTACTTAATAGCCTGCTCAAAACGCAATAACTCTAAAGACCGATCACCATACATAGATTCAATATGTTCTTCGCAACAGGCGATCGCAAACTCATCCATTTCCTCAGGCTCGATCCCAAACATGTCATAAAAAGTATCTGGATTCACTCGACAAAATCGAGGGCGTTGCTCATAGATACCACACTTACGATTGAGCCTGTCCAAGTTAATACACCAACCATCAAGCCCGACCATGCTTAGATATTGTTGCAGTTCTGCGGGTGTGAGATAGTCTTCAAGGTCAGGGCGATCGCTCGGATCGAGATAACAGCAAGCGCCACAGTCGCTAATACATTGCCAAGTTGCCATTTTATTTTTTAGTTGTCTATTGAATATAACAATAACAACTACTAAACCAAAAAAATTCAAAGGCGCCGCTTCGCGGCGCCTTTGCCTTCTGACTAAGACAAAGCGTTGCACCACGATCGCATTAATTCATTTACGACTTCTGGACACTCGTCATGAGGGCAATGCCCAGCTTTAATATAATGCTCTGTCAACGATGGATAGAACTTGCGAAATTTTGCACCACTAATAGAAGGATTCATCCAAGGATCGCCCTCCCCCCAAATCATTAGTAGAGGGCAAGTCATGACACCCAATAACTGATCAACCTTTTTGCCCTGAGGAGAGCTAAATACTGACGCAAAGACCTGTGCGGCTCCCGCATCACAAGAAGGACGATAAATCTCTTCTACTAATTGCTCAGTAACAGCAGACTGATCCAAATAGACTTTTTGTAAAGTGCTGCGAATCCGCGATTTTTGACGCACAAAGCCAAACAACAATTGACTTGCCCAAGATTGCCGTAACACACCTTGCATAGACTGACCGATCGCCTTTTGAACTGGATTTACTTTTTTTGCTCCCAATGGATTAGTATCAGTAAATGGACCCGCGCTATTGAGTAACACTATCCCTGCCACTGATTGCGGATAGTTCGCCCCCACACATAACGAAGCATAACCACCGAGAGAGTTACCCGCAAGTACAACTGGACGTTGAATCTTTTCGGTAATAAAGTCATGAAGTTGCTCACCCCACAGATCACCGCTATATTCCCATGCAGGTTTTTGCGATCGCCCGAACCCTAACATGTCGATCGCGTACACCTCAAAATCTTGACTAAGTTCCGAAATATTTTTGCGCCAATGATCAGTCGAGGCTCCAAACCCATGTACTAACAGCAACGGCGGACGATTAGGATTATGACCCGCTTTGACAAAATAAACTTTTTGTTCACGCCAGAGCCAATATTGCCCTGCGATCGGTTCTGTACTTGTTAAAATCATTTGGACAATTTATATGTGATTTGCATATGTTTTATATCTACAATTGTTACATATCTTCACAAGAGAATATAGATGTCAATAAGTTGATCTATATTCTCTTGTGAAATCAACGATGTCACAGTAGGAGGAAACTAAATGACAGTAAGAGAACAACTTAGCGAAGAACTTGAAAAAGCTCCCGACTCACTAATTGAAGAAATTCTTGACTTTTACCTATTCGTTAAACAACGCCAGCAAGCTAAAGCGATCGCGCTGACACTAATAAATAATGAGCCTATGCTGATTCCAAGAGTCGCATCTAATTCAATTCTAGTTTCTGAAGATGATTGGAGAGGAATTCAGGAAACGATATATTTACTCTCAATTCCTAGAATGGGAGAGTCAATTGTGGAAGGCTTGTCCACTCCTCTTAGTGATTGTAGCGAGACCCTAGAATGGTGATATGGAATTTGGTATATACCAAACAAGCCAAAAAAGATGCCAAGAAAATAGCTGCAACTAATCTAAAAAGTAAAGTTGCTGAGCTTTTGGCGATTATTCAAGTAAATCCATTTCAAAATCCACCAGCTTTTCGTAAGGTGGTGGGCGATCTCGTGGGCGCATATTCACGCAGAATAAATGTCCAACATCGTCTTATTTATGAGGTCGTTGAATCAGAAAAAACCCTTAAAATAATTAGAATGTGGACACATTGTCAGCAACCCCGCACTGAAGTGACGGGGCTTCGAGCCTAAAGTTTGAAGCCGTGCTGACCAGCCTAAGTCTTAACTGACTACGTTATTTAGGTCACGACACCTCGGAATGCGTGCTAGTTCCCCGCCCTGTCGTTTGC
>JANXUJ010000143.1 GCA_025356295.1 Cyanobacteriota bacterium | reverse complement strand
TTAAATAGGGTAGGGCATACCCAAATTTCTACGCCTGTGGAGAGTTCGACCTCTGCCTTGTAGATGTAAGTCTATCTGGTAAGTTGTCTCGCTGAATCAGGAATCTCAGTCGCTTTAGCGCTGAGAGTGTCAAATCTTTATATCCAAACTTTGAATAAAAATAAATGACACATTCCCATAGTCACGATCATACGCATACCCCAAAAAACTTCAGCCGTGCTTTTGCAGTTAGTATTGCCCTCAATACTGGATTTGTGATCGTGGAAGTGAGCTATGGGATTCTCGCTAATTCTTTAGCCTTAATTGCCGATGCTGGGCATAATTTGAGTGATGTTTTAGGACTACTGTTGGCGTGGGGCGCGAGTCTGCTTGTGCGCCGCTTACCGACCCCACGCCGTACTTTTGGATTGAAGCGTTCATCGATTTTGGCAGCACTTTTGAATGCTTCTTTTTTGTTGATTGTATCTGGCGGTGTTGCTTGGGAAGCAATTCAGCGTCTTCGCGAACCTTCGGTTGTGGCAGGAGGGACTGTAATTGTTGTAGCCCTGATTGGAACTGTGATTAATACAATTAGTGCTGCTATGTTCTTTATCGGACGCAAAGGCGATCTGAATATTCGTGGAGCATTTCTCCATCTTGCGGCGGATGCACTTGTCTCGATAGGAGTTGTTTTGTCTGGGATTGTGATCATGTTTACAGGATGGCAATGGATTGATCCTGTGATGAGCTTAGTCGTCATCGCGGTGATTGCATCGGGTACATGGCAGTTATTTCGAGAATCTGGCAATTTAATTCTGGATGCTGTCCCCGAAGAGATCAATCCCCTTGCGGTTTCTAGCTATTTTGAGCAACTTCAGGGAGTGGCTAGGGTTCATCATTTACATATCTGGGCGATGAGTACCACTGAGATTTGTCTTACAGTTAACCTAGTCATGCCTGAAGGGCATCCAGGAGATAGATTTTTAGAAGAAGTTCGTCATGAATTACACGATCGCTTTGATATCGTGCATCCCACAATTCAAATCGAACTAGGTGACTTGACACACCTTCACCATTCTGTTTCTAATCATGCTGCATAACATCATTATGTAATTAAAACTTACTTTCTTTATGAATCGCTTCATCTTATTTCAAAGTTTAGTAAATCCAGTTTTTGCTAGGCTCTATGCTGCTCAGACCATTAGCTTATTTGGCGATGCTCTAACTTGGTTGGGATTGGCTTTACTAGCTTTTGAACTGGCAGGAAAAGATAGTGCTGTCGTGCTTTCTGTGGCTTTGACCTTGCGGGTAACAGCTTTTGTAATTCTCTCTCCGATCGCAGGGGCGATCGCTGATCGAGTTGATCGCAAGATAATCTTAGTTGTTACCCACATTGCGCGGATGTTCATTGTGGGAACCTTGCCATTTGTAAATGCGATTTGGCAGATTTATGTTCTAGTTCTCATTCTCAATGTATTTAATGCTTTTTTTACACCAACTTATCAAGCCACTATTCCATTAGTTACTGGCAAAAATGAATATGCTCAAGCGATCGCGCTTTCGGCCGCAACTTATCAATTACTAGGTGTGTTAAGTCCCGGACTTGCTGGTACTGTATCAGCCTTGATTGGAGCTAGACAAATATTCTTCCTAGACGCAACTTCTTTCTTTATCGCCGCGATTCTGATTTTTACGCTTCCAGCAAATCAACTAAGAATACAGCGCAATGATGAAATATCTTCTACAGGTGTTATCAGTAAAATCTTAATTGACATTAAAGAAGGAACAACTCAACTATTTCGCGATCGCGACCTTCGCTATGCCATTTTTTTGCAACTCGTAGCGGCGATCGCTGGAGCGCAAATCTTGGTGAATACAGTTGGCTATGTCCAAGGAACGCTAAAACTTGGCAATATCGAATATGGGTGGGTAATGGCGACTTTTGGGATTGGAGCGACTGTGGGATCAGTTATTGTTGGGGCGATCGCAAAAAAATGGGAACGCGCAACCTTAGCTTTCTGCGGAGCAGTTTTAATCACATTAGCAATTCTTCCCGCTAATTATGTTGGCTTAGCTCCATTGATGTTGCTGTGGGCGATCGCAGGAATGGGACAAGTTTTAGTAAATCTACCGACCCAGATTCTCATCGCCGATCGCATTCCTGCAAATTTTCAAGGACGAGTTTATGGCGCACATTTTGCTTGGAGCCATCTCTGGTGGGCAGTTTCTTATCCGCTCGCAGGTTGGTTAGGAAGCCATGCAAGCGATCGCGCTTTCTTTTACAGCAGTCTAATTGGATTTGTGATTTTGGCAGGAGTACAAATATTTTTGGCTCCTAAAACCCACGAACACGAGCATGAATATCTACAGCACAAACATGAACACGAGCATGATGAACATCATCAACATAAGCATTTGGCGGGAATGTCTATCAATGAACCACATACTCATGCTCACGAACATTTACCTATAAGCCATAGCCACTCTCATTATGCTGATACTCATCACCTTCATAGCCATTAAGTATACTTAAAACATAGTGGTATTTCATCTTGATTTCATTTTTTAGATTTAAGCTTTTAGTTAGGTAAAAAATTTGAATATTATGAATCTCACCAAGTTAAACATCTTATCTCACAGCTTCGGTCTAGTTGCGATCGCCTCGATTGCGACTGGAACTCTAGCCGCTTGCTCAACAACAACGCCAAAGTCAACTTCTACTTCTATTGCCGCAACGCCTAATTCTACTGCAACACTCAGTTCTACACCTAAACCTACTTCTACAGCGATGACTCATAGCATGGGAAATATGTCGATGGATTTGGGAGCAGCCGATGCTGATTTTGACTTGCGGTTTATTGATGCTATGACTCCACATCATCAAGGAGCTTTAGTTATGGCTAAGGAAGCTAAAGAAAAATCACAACGTCCTGAGATTCAAAAACTAGCCGATGAGATCATCAAAGCTCAAACCAAAGAAATTGCCGAATTACAAACTTGGCGCAAGCAATGGTATCCCACAGCTAGCAACAAGCCAATGGCTTACAATGCCCAGATGGGTCATATGATGGAGATGAGTTCTGAACAAATGAAGGGCATGATGATGAGCCAAGATTTAGGTGTAAAGGATGCCGACTTTGATTTAAGGTTTATCAATGCAATGATTCCGCATCATGAGAGTGCTGTGGTAATGGGAAAAGATGCTTTGGCTAAGTCCACTCGCCCTGAAGTCAAGAAGCTTGCCCAAGACATTATTTCTTCACAGCAAGCAGAAATCAAGCAGATGCAAGAATGGAAACAAGCTTGGTATAAAAAGTAAAGAAAGACGGCAAAAATTGCCGTCTTTCTCTAGGTAATTAGAGATTTAAGGATTCAAAATGAGTAAAGTTACGCTTAACTTACGCGGAATGCACTGTGCCTCTTGTGCTAGTAGTGTTGAATCTGCAACGCGCTCTATATCTGGTGTTGTTAGTAGTAATGTCAATTTTGCCACAGAAGAAGTGGTGGTTGAATTTGATGAGAAAAAAACCTCTGCTGCTGCTATTCAAAAAGTGATTAAAGATATTGGCTATGAAGCGATTTTGCCAGATCAAGTAGATAGCGATCGCGAAAAAAGTACCCGCCTGACTGAAACTCAAGATTTGACCCGCAAAGTCTGGATTGGTGGAGTGATCGGGGTGATCTTGGTAATCGGTTCGCTGCCGATGATGACAGGATTGCAGATTCCACTGATTCCTGAATGGTTACATAATCGCTGGTTCCATCTGGCGATCGCGCTTCCAGTCCAAATATGGTGCGGGAGTTCCTTTTATATTGGTGCTTGGAAGGCATTCAAGAATCATACTGCCACGATGGATACTTTGATCGCATTGGGAACTCTGGCGGCTTTTTCCTACTCGATTACGGTTACTTTAAATCCTACTTTTTTTATATCTCAAGGTTTACAACCTGAAGTTTACTATGAAGTATCGGTAATCGTGATTACCTTGATTCTGTTAGGTAAATTATTTGAGAATCGAGCTAAAGGAGAAACATCGGATGCTATTCGTAAGTTAATGGGATTGCAGGCAAAGACAGCGCGAGTCTTGCGCGATGGTAAAGAGTCAGACATTCCCATTGAAGATGTGCAGATTAACGATATTGTGCTGGTGCGCCCAGGGGAGAAAATTCCCGTTGATGGTGAAGCGATCACTGGCAACTCCACTGTCGATGAGTCAATGGTGACTGGTGAAAGTATTCCTATTGAGAAAAAGGTAGGCGATCGCGTAATTGGCGCAACGATGAATAACTCTGGCAGTTTGCAAATCAAAGCTAGTCACATCGGCAAAGATTCCGTTCTCTCGCAAATTGTCCAACTTGTAAAAGATGCTCAGGGTTCTAAAGCACCAATTCAAAGACTTGCTGATCAAGTGACAGGTTGGTTTGTGCCTGTGGTGATTTCGATAGCGATCGCTACATTTATCATTTGGTTTGAGATCATGGGTAACATCACCCTTGCCACAATTTCAGCCGTGGGTGTGTTGATTATCGCCTGTCCTTGTGCGCTGGGCTTAGCGGCTCCGACTTCGATCATGGTCGGAACTGGTAAGGGTGCAGAGAATGGAATTTTAATTAAAGATGCAGGTAGTTTGGAATTAGCTCATAAAATTCAAACTATCGTTTTAGATAAAACGGGAACTTTGACTGAAGGTAAACCTGTTGTTACGGATGTTTTTGCCCTCAATAAGAATGATGACGAATTATTGAAATTAGTTGCCGCGATTGAGCGTAATTCTGAACATCCTTTAGCTGAAGCAGTGGTGAGCTATACTCAGCAAAAGAATATAATTATTCCTGAAGTGATAGATTTTATAGCGATCGCAGGTAGTGGTGTGCAGGGGGAAGTAGATAATTCCTTAGTGCAGATCGGAACTAGACGATGGATGGATGAGTTGAAGATTGATACCAGTGAGCTTCATCAATACCAAGACTCATGGGAAACAGGCGGAAAAACTGTGGTTTTAATTGCCGTTGACAATGTGGTAAGTGGCTTAATTGGTATTGCGGACAAGCTTAAACCTTCATCGCAAGTGGCAGTTGCAGCTTTACAAAGGATGAAAATAGAAGTAGTAATGTTGACTGGAGACAATCAATCAACTGCCGAGGCGATCGCTCGTGAAGTTGGCATCAAACGAGTATTTGCGGAAGTAAGACCCGATCAGAAAGTTACCAAAATCAGAGAGTTGCAAGCGGTCGGTAAAGTCGTAGCTATGGTCGGTGATGGCATTAATGACGCTCCTGCTCTAGCTCAAGCCGATGTTGGTTTAGCGATCGGTACTGGAACAGATGTAGCGATCGCGGCAAGTGACATCACTCTAATCTCAGGCGATCTGCAAGGAATTGTGACTGCGATTCAACTCAGTCGTGCCACGATCAATAATATTCAACAAAATCTCTTCTTTGCCTTTATCTACAACGTAGCAGGTATTCCCATCGCCGCAGGTATTCTCTATCCATTTTGGGGCTGGCTGCTTAATCCAATTGTTGCGGGTGGAGCGATGGCGCTTAGCTCTCTCTCTGTAGTTACCAATGCCTTACGATTGAGAAATTTTCGTCCTTCGTCAACGAACTAAGAGAAATAATCATGAAAAAATGTCAAGCGATCGCTATTTTAGTAAGTATTGGTTTATCCTTCGGCACAGTGTCTAGTTTGTCAGCCGAGGAGATGACCAAGCATAATTCAGGCTCTAAGAGATTTCAACCGATTGAACAGCCTATAGCTCTTAAAATAGCGATCGCAGTCGGTGGTCTATCTCTAATGGTTACTCAACTGTGGTGGTTCCTTTTAAGTAAGCCCAAATCTCAACAGGCAGAAATTAGTGATGGTATTCAAGAGGTTACAATCACCGTTGATGGTGGCTATGTCCCTTCACTGGTAACGGTTAAATGCGGTCAGCCCGTGCGGTTGCAGTTTGATCGCCGTGATCCTAGTAGTTGCTTAGAAAAGGTTCTTTTTCCTGAATTTCATGTTGCTCAAGATTTGGTTCTCAATCAGACTACATCTGTAGAGTTTACACCTCAAGCTGTGGGAATGTTTCAGTTTAGCTGTGGTATGGGAATGTTTCATGGGGCGATCGCTGTCGAAGATTAAAGTTCTTGATCAGTCCAAGATTTTAAGTCTTCTAATGGTTCTAGATGAGTAAGAACATTAGTGTTGGGTAAAGCTGCACCGATCGCCAACTCGATCTCTTCGCACAAATCATGCCCTCGCTGCACAGTCCATTCCCCTGGCACGAGAACGTGGAAAGATACAAATTGTCTTGTCCCTGCGACTCTAGTCCGAATGGCATGAAATTGAACTTTTTGGAGATTATAACGCTCTAAAATTTTATTGATGACTTCTCTCTCTACTAAAGGGATAGAGGCATCTAGAAGCGCAGACCCACTCTCCCTTATTAGTTTGAACCCAGCCCAAATAATATTGACGGCGACTAATAAAGCAATCAAGGGATCGAGAATAAACCAACCTGTCAATGAAACCAACAATAATCCCAGCATTACGCCCACAGATGTCCATACATCGGTTAATAAATGTTGAGCATCAGCTCGCAAAGTGATCGATCGCAGACGTTTTCCTGCTTTGAATAATATTACGGCAAGCCCCCCGTTTATCGCGGAAGCTACTAATGAAAGAACTAATCCAAAACCAACTTGTTCTAAGGGTTGAGGATCGAATAGTCTCGGTATAGCCGCGATCGCAATGCTAATAGCCGCGACTAAAATCAAGGCTCCTTCAACTCCACTAGAGAAATATTCAGCTTTAGAATGTCCAAATTCATGTCCTTCATCTGGAGGTTTGGCGGCATAGGTTAACGCCCACACAGCGATTATAGCCGCTACTAAGTTAACTCCTGATTCAAGTGCGTCCGACAAAAAACCCACCGAACCAGTCAAAATATAAGCACCAAACTTAAGAGCGATCGTTAAAATTGCTGCTCCAATTGAAAGAAAAGCATAGTAGCGAGCAGATTTATTTTGCATCTTAAATCCTCTAGAAAGTATCTGACAAGTCAACTAATGATGGTTCTTCTAGTTCTTTACTATGCACAGGATCATGCACAAGCAAATATTTCTGAATTTGTTCGCCAATTTTATTGTTGCCTGAACTCTTAGAAATAAAGGATGTTGCGCCGACAAACTTTGCCCTAATGCGATCGATCAGTGAGTCATTGCTAGTCAAAATCAAAATAGGTGTGTTTTTAAATTCTGGAATGCGGCGAATTTGGGTGCAGAGTTCGTAACCACCAACTATCGGCATTACTAAGTCTAAAATGATCAAATCTGGATGGAATTCGATTAGTAATGGTAATACCTTAATAGAATCACGGATTCCTAAGAAACCAAAGCCAAATTCTGTGACTATCTGTTCAATAGTTGCACATACTTGGTTGCTATCATCAATACAAGCAATTAGCGGACGTAATATTGGTGTCTGCTCTTTCTGATTTTTTAGCTCACTTTCTTGCAACTGAGTCAGTTCAAGTGTTGTCGATTCTCCCAAAGAGAAAGATGAGATTGGGGCTTGGATGTCAGAGACTTCTACTAACCCGACCATACCGCGATAATAATATGCCATTAATGATTGAGAAAGTGTAAGCAGGTCTTTCTTCATCCATACTGATAATTCACGCAGCGATCGCCTGCCATCCAGTATTGTAATCAAAGTTTTATGAGTAAGTTCTGAAGCTTCTTCTTTAAGTTGTTCAGGGCGCTTGATCCAGGGTGCTAGGTTGGGAGAAAAGTCAGCTATTCCTGCTTTACGCCATGTCATCCACTCTTGATAAGCGCGATCAATCGCATTCTCAGCATGGATTAACGAAATCACAGGTGTAATTTCGTCTTCAAAATCGCAGTAATAAGTGATGCGCTCATCTGCCGCACATTGGATAATATCGAATAGTACTTCTTGAATAAGATTCTCGATAATTGGCGATATTTGTTCACGCGTCAAGATCATCCGCTTCATCAGGATCACCAGCACATGATAGTCCCACAATCTAACCTCTTCGGCAGTACGCAGAGAGATTTTATTAAAGTCTATTTGTACTTTGTACTGCCCCATCAGTCTGCGCCAACGCCGATGGCTATGGATACCGCCAGAAGCCCATACGAGTCTGCCATGACAGTAATAAATACTCCATTTGTACTCTTTAGCACTATGAAGTTCTAGTTTGCCAGTGAATTGCTTACGACCATAGCCGCGTAACTGTTCGACAAGGCTATAAACGGCTAGGTTATCTGTATCCATGCGTCATACGAGATTGGTTTTTTTAGTTTAAGAGGAGGAGAAAGCTGGTTTTAAAAGATTAGATAAGCTTATCACTAGAAATTCAGTTCTTGATCAGTTTTTGATATGTATTTAGATCGCCTGTAACCGATTTTGTAGTATGTTGATGGAGACTTGGCGCTCTTGATATTATCTCGGAATACTCTGCAACTTTTAGGTTTATTTTATACCCATGTCCAAGCCATCTAAAAAGAACAAATCCGCACAGAAAAAACAATCAGCAATGCTGATGTATATAGGAATTGGGGCGGCAGTGATTGCTGTAGTAGGGGGGAGCGCTTACTTTTATTTTGTGCAGCGATCGCAAGCGATTAAGGGGATTTTGGGCGCAGCAGCCGTAATCCCACAGGAGGCGCAAGTAGTCATGGCTTTTAATACAAAAGCTGACCCGTGGAATAAATTGGCGCAATTTGGGACACCTGCCTCACAAAAACTGATCGGCGAAGGGATCACCAAGTCGCCTTTAAACTCATTGCTAGTCCAGAGCAAAACTGAATATAGTCGTGATGTGCAGCCCTGGCTAGAGGGTTACATCATGACGGCACTGGTGCCAAATGCCGCTCAACCACAAGCACCTGCGGCGACATTGGTAATTGCGCCCACTCGTGATCGCAGTAAGTCCGATGCCTTCTTGCTAAAATATCGTGAAGCCCTGACCCAGCAAGGCGCACGATTTACATCTAAGCAATACAAAGATGTCACCTATTACGAGTCGCCCTCGCGTGACCCTAATAACAGTGTGGTGACGGCGGATATTGGTGGACAGTATGTGGCGATCGCGACCAGTCCCACCCTGATCCAACAAGCGATCGACACTTATAAAGGGAGCAATCCTTCCCTTGCCAAGAAGCCAATTTTTGCCAAGATTTATAGTGCGACAAACCAAACTAAAATTACTGAACCATTGCTGCAAGTGTATCTCGATGGAGAAGTGGCGCTAGAGTTTATTGGTTCTCAGGCAAAGCTAAATCTGAACGAAGCGGCGATCGCGCAATCACGCCGTGAACTAGATGCAATGACCTTGACAGGTGGAACCCAAAAAGAAGGTTTGCGCTTTGAGATTAATACCTATCTCAAAAATGATAACTCTAACCCGCTTGCTAATAACGAAGCAAAGGTTTTAAATCTATTGCCCCAAGAAACTTTTCTCTTGGTTTCAGGCGTAAATCTATATCAATCTTGGCAGTCTCTAGTGTCTCAGGCTAAAGGAAATGCAAGTTCTGCCCAACTCATCGATCAGATTCGCAAAACTGTCAAAGACAGCACTAAGCTAGACCTTGATCAAGATATTCTCAAATGGATGAATGGTGAATTTGCGATCGCCGCTATTCCTAATAATCAAGGTGTTTTAGCAAATCCAGGGTTTGGTTTTGTCGCGATCGCGCAGACAAGTGATCAGACGGCGGCTAAAAATGCGCTCGAAAAAATCGATAAAGCCGCGCAATCAACATCAGGTGGACTATTGCCTAAAGGAGTCGAGCTAAAACCCAAACAAATTGGTGATAAATCGGTAGTTGCTTGGGCGATCGGAAATACCAACGTTGCTACACGCGGCACTTTAGATAATAATTTTGTGTTTTGGTCAATGGGCGATCTTGCCGATATGTTTGTTCCCAAACCAGCTCGGACATTACCCGAAAGCAGCCCTTTCCAAATCTTAACCACTGGGATTCCCAAATCCAACGGTGGTTATTTCTATCTAAACATGACAACCGCTCTTAGCCTCGCCGATCGGCTATTACCACCTGAAGTAAAATCCAACCCTAACTTTACCGAGATTCGCTCGGTGCTTGATGCTATCAATGGGATCGCGGTGACATCTACCAATGTTGATACGAAGACTACGCGATTAGATTTCTTATTTACGCTTAAGCCGACTCCAGGTAATTAATCGCGATTTAGGGATACTGAGTCACTTTAGGGCTGAGAGTGTCAATCTTTTGGAAGTGTCGTTTTGTTTTTTTCAGCTACAGAATTAGGATCATCGGGATGAGCTGATTCAGGATGAGGGGTGCTTGAAGTAGGAAGATCAGTTACATTTGGAGCAGACACACTAGGAACGTGAAATTCAGCATCAGTAGATGCTGCTCCACCAGAAGCATTTGGCGCTTTACCTTCACGAGCATGACGAGCTTGTTCTGCTTGTTGTGTGGATCGCACCCTAATCAGGCGACTCACGCTCTGGCTTTGGTTTTTAATTATGCTGAGCTGCTTATTAAGAATGCAAGTAAAATATAATAGCCCTTAGTACTCCTCATAAATATTTCTAACAAAAATGGTTACAGCAGCACCCGACACAAAATCTGATGTTAACGCGCGTGAACTATTTCAGGCGGCTTACGAAAATCGTTATACATGGGATACCAACTTTCCCGGTCTGACCGCAAATGTATCTGTAGCGATCGATGGCGTAGCGCGTACAGGCAAAGCTCGCATCAATCCTGATATGTCAGTCGAAGTGAGCATGGATCAGCCACAGCTAGTTGATCGCACTACCCGCACACCCAGCGGCGAAGAAAAGACCGTCTCAGTTGATGAAGGTCAAGAATGGCTGAACAATCAACTGCGTGATGTTGTCACCCACCGCAAGCGCAAGAGCTTTGAAGATGCGCATGGCAAATCCTCATTTAATCTTGGTGCTTCTGATGAGTCTGGAGCGGTCGAAATTCTCGTCACTGGCGACTCGATGGGTTCAAACTACAAAGTCCGTGGCAATGAGATATCGATGGTCAGCCGGGTGATGGGAAGGATTGGTTTTGTGATCAATCACCTCGGTCATCTTGACACAGGCGAAGGCTATGTTTCTTCTCTCTATACGGCGGTCTTCCGTAATCCGATGAATGATGAGATTGTACGTCAAGCTCGTTTTGAAGATATTTATGAAAAGATTGGTAATTACTATGTGATGACCAAGCAAATCGTGCAGTCTAATGAGCAAGGTCAAACCAAAAATTACGAAATCGTCTTTAGCGATATTCAGTTGTTAGGTTAGATTTTTCTCTTTTGCGAAGGCAAGGAAGTGATAATGTTGCGCGCAGAGCGCGCAACATTATCTGGTTTAGAGCGCAAGGCGTTAGCGTAAATGAGATTATGAGAGCCGATCTAGAACGGTTATTGATTTCTGAAACGGAATTGTGGGAATTGACAGGCTTTAATCGTCAGCAGATTTTGCCATCGATCGCCTTGACAGTGAGCCAAAGAAATAGGCAAATGGCGATCGCTTTAGCAATTAGCGCGATCGCCTTTTTTGGATTTGCGAGTATCTTTTTACCTGCATTGCGGATAGCAGGAATGATTTTGTTGATCAGTCTGACATTGGGTGCATTGAGTTTCGCGATCGAACTTGCAGAGGTGGCGATATTATTTTTTTGTGCGGCTTTAGCGGCGGCTGGTTACTCGATTTATGTTTTTATAGGGGCGACATTAAAGGAGATTTTGCTATGTCTAGGGCTAGCGATCGCTAGCGGCAGTTTAGCTTTTTTGATTATTTTTTTGATTACAAAATGGATTGATAAAAAATGGCAAAAGCCAAGCAACTCTTATCGTAAAAGTGGAATCCCCAAAGTAGTTATTCGGCTATTTACAGAAGCTGATAAATGCAATAAGACCATTCACGATATTGACATATTTGATCAGTTACAAGATGCTGGAAATCCAATTAAACTAGAGTCTAGAGAGTCAGCGATCGCCGCCTTGAGAATGACCCGCAATGATATAGTGCGGGCGTTAAAAACTGAACGGATTTTGCGAGAGCATCCTGAGTTTCATCCTGAGCGCTTTGAGATTGATTTGACTGCTTTTGAATCAATTCAGATGCGCGATCGCGCTAAAGAATATGCACGCATTTTTGATGATACTTTACAAATCGCGATCGATGTTCAGTCAGTGATGTATGAACTACAAGAGTCGATATAAAAAACAAAAACAAAAAGAGGCGCAGTGCGCCTCTTTTTGTTTTTGGGGTAGAGTAGAAGTATACTTTTTAGAAATTGACACATGCTTCTATGAATGATGACAAAAAACCAGATAATACAATCGATGAAAGTGAGCTATTCCATTTGGGAGGAAAAACATCTGATTTTGTAATTGTGCCTGCTCAAATTGTATATTGTCATATCAAAGTAGAAGACTTAGACAAACCTGTCGCCGCGATCACATATAACAGTTTTACTTACAGCTTATTTCGGACTAGCTCTGAATGGACTGAAGTCGAAAAAATAACAAGTCGCCTTTCGGCTGCTTATGTGATTACGGTAACCATGAAGGGCTGGGCGATTTGGGTATTTGAATATTAGCTAAGGGAACTAGCTAGATTTCAAAACCTGTGGCAGCTTCAGCGATCGCCATCTTATGCATGATTTTTGCAAGTTCAGCCGCTACTTCAGGACGTGAGAACTCAGGCGGCGGGCATTCACCACGGCGGAGCATCTCGCGTACTTTAGTTCCAGACAGATGGACGCGTTCTTCAGGAAGACTGGCACTTGTTTTAGTAGTTGCCATGCCCTGGGCACGTTTGCAATAAAAAGCATGTTCAAACATTAAAGGAATAATTCCTAACTCACCATCTGCGAACTCCTCAAAAATATGCTGCGCGTCATAGGTTCCATAATAGTCGCCGACACCCGCATGATCGCGTCCGACAATGAAGTGAGTGCAACCATAATTTTTGCGAATCAACGCATGAAAAATTGCCTCGCGAGGTCCCGCATAGCGCATCGCCGCAGGATTAATCGCTAGAGTGACCCGATCTTGTGGGAAGTAATGCTCCAGCATGATTTCATAACAGCGCATCCGCACATCGGCAGGTACATCATCGCTCTTAGTCGCGCCGACTAGAGGGTGCAAAAACAGTCCATCCACAATTTCTAGCGCACATTTTTGGATGTATTCGTGAGCGCGATGGATCGGATTCCGCGTTTGAAAACCAACAATTGTCCGCCATCCTTTTTCCGCAAATAATTCACGAGAGGCGACAGGATCAATTTGATAAGTTGGGAATAGTGGATGCGAGCGCCTTTCTAATAGCCATACATCACCCGCAAGATAAATATCGCCCTGGGCATAGACAACTTTGACTCCAGGATGACGATCTTCATTGGTACGATAGACATGGAGAGCTTCTTGAAGTTTATCGTACTGATATTTTTCGCTTAGTTCCAATACGCCAATAAAAATGCCATCAGGATCATTGAGACGAACGAGATCGCCAACTTTCAAAGTATCGGCAACTTCAGTAGTGACTGGCAAAGTGATCGGAATCGACCAGGGTAAGCCATTGGCAAGACGCATATTCAGCACCACAGACTGATAGTCAGCTTGTCCCAAAAAGCCTGTGAGAGGGCTAAATCCACCGATCGCAATAAGCTCTAGATCAGATAGCGATCGCTCAGTCAACTGCACAATCGGTAATTGGTCAGCTTTGCTATAAAAGACTTCTTTTTGAGCAGGCGAAGCAATACGATTAATCAGTTGACCACCATGCGGTGCAATACTTTTGAGCTGTCGAGCCATAAATTTTAAGCAATTATTAAGGGATTATTAAATTTATGCTAACTTTTTTTGTCAACAAAGTCTAATTTTGCGTGCTTCTGGATTTTAATAATTGCAGTAAAATGAGTATACAAAATTTCACAAGTTGAAATTCTTATGAACGCTTTAACTATCAGCTTAGATTCTGTACTTGATATCAGCGATGAGCAGTTTTTTCAAATCTGCCAAAAAAATAGCGATTTAAGATTTGAGCGGAGCGCTCAAGGAGATATTACGATCATGGCTCCCGCAGGTAGTGAAACAGGAATGCGTAACTCTGATTTAAACGCAGATATAGTAATTTGGAATCGCCATAAAAAACTAGGAGTTACTTTTGACTCTTCGGCTGGGTTTAAGCTGCCAAATGGTGCGAATCGATCGCCTGATAGTTCATGGATTTTAAAAGAAAGATGGGAAGCATTAACACTAGAACAAAGGTCAAGATTTGCCCCGATCTGTCCAGATTTTGTGATGGAATTAATGTCGCCAAGTGATAGTCTTAAGGCAACTCAAGCGAAAATGCAAGAATATCAAGAGAATGGCGCTAGACTTGGCTGGCTAATCAATCGCAAAGATCGACAAGTAGAAGTCTATCGCATCGGTCAACCAGTCGAAATCCTAAAATCTCCAACAACTCTCTCAGGAGAAGATGTACTTCCAGACTTTGTATTAGATTTAGCATCAATTTGGTAAATTACCTATGACCGCCGCCGCTGTATCAAATTCAGCTTCAAAAACTATCCCAGAAATTAGTTTAGATGTGTTTCTGAAACAATCAGAAACCAAACCAGCTAGTGAATATATTGATGGTTTCATTTATCAAAAACCTATGCCGCAGGGTCAACATTCTCGACTTCAACTTAAGTTTTGCGATCGCATCAATGCCGTTGCCGAAAAGAAACAAATTGCACTTGCCTTGCCAGAATTACGCTGTACGTTTGGGGGACGATCAATTGTGCCAGATGTCACTGTATTCGCATGGTCGAGGCTGCCTGTAAATGAAAAAGGTGAAATAGAGAATGTATTTTCTATCTATCCCGATTGGACAATTGAGATTCTCTCGCCAAACCAAAATCCAATGCGCGTAATTAGAAATATATTGCATTGCCTCAAACATGGCACAGAGATGGGATGGTTGCTTTATCCTCAAGAGCGATCAATTATGGTGTTTCAACGCGATCGCCAACCAATCGAGATGATTGGCGATGAGAATTTGGTTGTACCTGCTTTTTTAGGAACACATCTAGAAACAGATTCAGAACTAAATTTAACTGTAGCGCAAGTATTTGGTTGGTTAAAGCTTTAAGTAGCTCAGCGTAATTAAAACTCAAAACCAGAGCGTGGTTCGCCCGCTATGCAGGCGACTCACGCTCTGGTTTTGAGTTAGTTAAATAAGATTAACTGAATTGCGAGTAATCTTTTCGCCTAAAGCAATCCCCACACCTGCAACGAGAAATGCGCTCGCAGTTAGCAAAAGCACATTAGGCAAAAGTATATTGGAAGATTTAGGAACGAGATAGCCAAAAATCGAGATCGCACCAGACAGACCACCAAAAAACATACCTACAGTCAAGCCACTGAGAGCTTTGGGAACCATCGTTAGCGCAAAAGCAATCATGCCATTATTTACGGCACTGAGACAGACAAGCATAAATAAAATGATGAGGATCGAAGCGATCGCTCCATAGCCGACTGATAGTAAGCCCAGTCCCGCCGCGATCGCACCTAAGCTAATGATCATCAACCGCTTGTTATCAATCAACTTAGAAACAGAACCTGTGACTAAAGCTAAAAATGCTTGGATAATCAGCGCTGCTCCTATTAATATTTCAGGAGATAATTTTGTAAAACTGACAAGCTCAGCTTTGATTGTGCGCGGTAACACGTCACCCATTAATAATCGGATTCCTAAACCGATCGCTGCTCCGACCAGCATCACGATCGCTAAATTAGCCAAGAAATCTCTAATCGGCAAAGATTCAGCCTTCTCTAACTCTGGATTAATATCTGAGCTTGACTTTTTAGGAATATTTTTAGGAATATAAGTCATCGCCATGCGTAAGCTTGCCACACCCGCGAGGAGAGTAATCGAAGCGATCGCAAAAGTCGCAGGTGCGCCCAATCCCAAAATAAAATTAGTCGCCAAAGGCTTAATCGATCCGACCATACCGCCAACTAGAGTCAACACACTCGCCGCAAGTGGTAACTGAGTCGCGCCCGCAAAGCTACCCAGCAAGCACAAAACTGGACTGCGAAAGCTTGCCATCACCATCGCCCACAATATCGCTAAACTTGGCAAAATTATGCGTGTGGCTTCATTTGCGCCACCAAAAATGAATATGCAAGGTAGACCGATAAACAAGGCTGTAGATGCGATCGCTCCTGCCACGATCAACGGCATCCGTGAGCTAAACCAACGCTGTAGGCGATCGCTCAGTCCGCCAAATAATGGCTCAATGATGATCGCGATCGCGCTTTCGATTACTAATAGCAACGCCGCAAATTGTTGAGCCTGACTAGCGGGATAACCAAAAACCTGTTCAATAAACTTGGGTAAATAAATGCCATAAGCAATCCAAGTTAGCGTAATTGCACCTTGCACTGATGCAAGGCTCCAGACTTGCATCCAGCGGACTTGATTAGACGTTGTGACCATAAAACTTTCTTGTTTAGCTTAAAGAGAGCCGCAACGCGGCTCTCTTTAGATTCTGTGATGATTTTTATTTGCAGCCTTGCAATGAAGTCGTACCGTTAGGCAGCGTGGCGCGACAAGTATTCGCTTGGCTCAGTTCCAGATCAGAGACGATCGCATTAGTCAGATCAGCGCGATATAGGTCTGCACCTTTGAGATTTGCACCTGTCAAATCTGCACCGTACAAGCTAGCGTTACGCAAAGAAGCATTACTGAGATTAGCGCGGTTGAGCTTGGCATAAACCAACTCGATATCGATCAGATTTGCATTTTGCAAATTCGCTTCGGTCAGATCAGCATATTTCCAGCGACTATTTCTCGCATTTGTACCCGACAGATTGGCTTGAATCAAATCACTATTAATCAAGAAAGTATTTCGCAAATCGGTGTTGCTGAGATTTGCGCCACGAAAGTCCGCATAGTACATGGTACTAAAAGCCAGAGTTGCGCCAGAAAACATACTTTTTCGTAAATCAGCCACATCTAGAAATGACTCACGCAAATTTAGTCCAGTTGCATCAATCCCGCTTAGTTCACAGCGTTGGCAAGTCCGATTTTGCAATAAAGCTTTGAGGTGTTCAGCATTTTGAGCCTGCGCGCTCATGCTAACTGTCATCATGCTAGCGATGATCGCCGCCGTAAAGGTCATTGACTTCATAATAAAGCACCTAAATTTAACAAACAATCCCTTACTAATTGTTATCACATGAACTTACATATCAATACAGCAAAATATAACAAAACTTAGAAAGTGCTTTAGCTAAAATATAAAACCAATATAAAACCAATAAATTAGTGGCGGCGCAAAGCCCCGCCACTAATTTATTGGTTTTATGCTGATAGTCTGATGTTTTTGTATAATGGTAATGTTTTGTTGATTTTTTGTGATGGATCGCACTGAATGTTTGAGCAGTTTATAGAGACAAATGTCCCCTCTTTTCGGGTCGAAGTCATCCCTATTTTGGTGATACTAATTCTGCTAGAGGCGATTTTGTCTGCTGATAATGCGATCGCCCTCGCCGCGATCGTGAGAACTTTGCCAGACCCGAAGGAAGAAGAATGGGCGCTCCGTTATGGCTTGATAGGCGCATTTGTCTTGCGTGTGGGTTTAATCCTCACCGCGACATGGGTAATTAAATATTGGCAATTTGAACTAGCGGGCGCGCTATATCTTTTGTGGTTATCAGGCAAGTTTTTCTTAGAAAAGTATCAGAATGAACATGATGCCGAACCGCCAGTACGAGCCGCAAGCAAACTCTGGCAAGTTGTGGCTCTAGTGTCCCTTACCGATCTTGCTTTTTCGCTCGATAGTGTGACCGCAGCAGTGGCAGTGGCTCAAGAGACTTGGCTAGTGCTGATCGGCGGCGTGGTGGGGATTATTACATTGCGGTTTTTGGCAGGGCTTTTTATCAAGTGGTTAGAAGAATTTACGCATCTTGAATCAGCTGGTTATATGATCGTGATGCTAGTAGGATTTCGTCTACTTGTAAAAGTATTTTCTGATAGTCTAGTTCCCCCTGAATGGTTGATGCTTAGTTGTATTGGACTCGTTTTTCTATGGGGATTTTCTAAACGTGAACCATTAGAAGGATTAGATAAAGTTGAGGCGATCGCTGATCAGATTAAATAATTATCAAATCATCATCAAAAATAATCAGTAGGGAGCGCAAAACGCCCCAGAATAAAAAGGCAGTAACAAGGGAAAAAATAGCAAAATGTTTGAATATCCTGAAGACTTAAAATACACCAACTCTCACGAATACATTCGCCTCGAAGATGACATTGCCACAGTAGGAATTACGGCTTTTGCGATCGATCAGCTAGGCGATATTGTGTTTCTCGATCTTCCTGAAGTAGGTACGAGGGTCGAGAAAGGTCAAACCTTCGGCACAATCGAGTCCGTCAAAGCTGTAGAAGATATTTATTCCCCTGTGACAGGCACTGTGATTGAAGCAAATATAGCCTTGCTTGATGAACCAGAAAAGATTACTCAAGACCCATATGGCGCATCTTGGTTGCTCAAAGTCAGTCTCGAAGATGCAGTCAGCGACACCATGTCGGCTAGTGAATATCGCGGTAAGGTAGAAGGTAGTTAGGCTTCCTCTAACTAAAATAAGCCGTAATCCCAAAGATTAGAAATAGCCCGCCACCCACGCCTGTAATGATCCGTTCAGAAATGCGCCCTGCCACTAACCGACCACCAATCACGGCAATCACTGTACAGATAGCATGTCCTAAAATTGCGCCCAATGTCACCGAAACTGGATCATTAGCCGCAGCTAAGGCGATCGTGCTAATTTGAGTGCGATCGCCCCATTCGGCAATAAAAGTCATCACACAAGCCTGTATCCAAATTCCTAAATGTGGATAACGAGCTGACATCTTGCCAAAAAATTTGCCAAAGATAGGAATAGAATTTTTCTCCTCAACAGCTTCTTCGGCTTCCTTCACCACCACGCCATCTGACTGCGATGGCATCTTAATCGCATCGATGATTAGCTTGATGCCAAAGATTAAAAATAAAGCGATCGCCGCATAATGCACATAAGCTTTGGGCAATAACGATATTGCTTGACCGAGCATCACTGATATCACCGTCATCAAAGCTAAGGCAACTAGCACTGACGAAAATACGGTGCGATGGTCATACCGCATTGATAAAATCACGGCAATAAAAAAAGTTTTATCGCCCAACTCAGAAACAGTAATTAGTAATAGACTAGCTGTAAAAGCTTGCAACATTCTTTCGTACCCCTAATCTCTTAAGCGTGGTGGTAACTCCACCGTAAATGTAGAACCCTGATCAACAATACTTTCTAAATAAATTGTGCCACCCATTAGCAGCACGAGTTGCTCAGTAATCGCGAGACCCAGTCCCGTGCCGCCATGCTTCCGCGTGGAGGATTGATCGACCTGACGAAACTGTTCAAAAATCGTACGCTGAAACTCAGGCTCAATGCCAATGCCTGTATCTCGCACTGAGATTAAAATATTTGATGTTGCAAAAGGCGATCGTTGTAGTTCATCAACTGACTTTAACAAAGAACTTTCTGATACTTGATTTGCGGTCTGGTCAGCGTATGTTAGCTCGATACGGACTTCGCCAATATCAGTAAACTTAATCGCATTAGAAACTAAATTTGTAATCACTTGTTTAATCCGAATTGAATCATGATAGATCGCACAGGTACCAATCTGATTTTGGAATATAAAATCTAGAGACTTGCTGCTAGCCAATGGTTGCAGACTCTCGCAGGTATGGTGGATTAATTCATCAAGATTAAAAAGCTCGGGATGCGCTTCCATTTTACCCGCTTCGATTTTAGATAAATCGAGAATGTCATTAATCAAATCCAGTAAGTTTTTACCATTACGAAGCACCCGCTCTATCATATCAACTTGGCTCGTCGATAGCGCATCACGACGCTGACGTAATAGCACTTGCGAAAAGCCAATAATTGCATTCATCGGTGTGCGTAACTCATGACTCATATTGGCAAGAAATTGACTTTTGAGTTGAGTTGCTTCCAGCAATTGAGCATTTTGAGCTTCGATTTGATTGATTAATTGAGCATTACCGATCGCGATCGCTGCCTGAACCCCAAACGAAGCCAGTAGATTTAAATCCTCACGAGAACTAGCTCTCTCTAGCTCAAAATGCCCGATCGCTAAAACTCCTAAACGTCCAGAACGACTAGACTCAATTGGCACACACAAAGCACTTTTGACAGGTAAGAATTCTACCAGCCGTGATTCACCCGCTTTGATTTCAATGGGAATCCCTTCTTTAAATACCTGCGCGATTAGATTTGGTGTATCTAAATCAAAAGATTCTTGTAACGGAAAATCATCAGGCAATCCCTTTGCGGCAGATAGTACAAGTTGGTTGTCTTTGGGATTGTAGAGTGCAAGTACACAAACCTCAGCCCAAGCGATCGCATCACAGGTCGCCTCCACAACGGACTCCAAGAGAACATCTAAATCCTGCAACTGTTGGTTAATCAAGTTGGTGAGACGCTGCAAAATGCTCATCCGCTTTTGCTGCTCGATCATGATCTTATTGGTCTCTTGCATCACCTTATCGCGATAGCGCTGCTCAGTGACATCGCGCAAAATCATCACACTGCCGATTAGTTCAGATTCTGTTCCCACCAGCGGAGCCGCCTTTGTACTGAGAATGATTTCATTGCCATCAGGTTGACGCAAAACCACTTGATCTTCGACCACTTCACCTGTGGACATCGCTCGAAAGACGACAAGATTGGCTAAATCTACAGGTTCTCCATCCTGATGTCTGATGTCAAATTGTTTGACAATCTCTTCCATTGATTTAGCGATTACGGGCGATGATGGCACACCTGCATTTAGAGCATTAAAACTCAGGATTTTGCGTCCTGTGGAGTTGATTTTGAGAATTCGTCCCGCAGGATCGCTAAGTAATACGCCATCAGCAAGCTGCTCAAATACGGTGGTTAGTTCTTCACGCTGACGCGCGATCGTCTCGATGCTCTGAGCATTACTAATTGCCGTGGCAAGACGGCGACCAATCGATTGCAAAATATTTTGTCCACGTTCGGAAAGGGCGGTGAGACTACCTAAAAACAGAACTCCCACAAGACTACGCCTGAGCATAAGTGGATAAGCAGAGAGACTTTGTGGCAATAAATCGCCAACGGGAGTGCGATAAACCAGCGTTTGTCCTTTGAGACGATCGCCTTCCCACACAATTGCTTCTTCTAATTGACCAGCTTGACCGATAATCCCTTCTCCAAGTGCAATTTCCGTTAGCGCTTGACTGGTCTTGTAGCCCCATTCTGCGGCTAATACTAATGCGCCTTCAGGACGCGAGGCGGGTACTTCCCAAAGATAAATACTACCCAATTGAGCGCCTGTGAGCTTACAGATTTCTTCTAAACTTGCCTTGATTAATTTATGTTGGTCGGCAGTATTTACTAAAACGCGATCAAGAGCCTGAAGTGCAAACTGGATATCTCGCGCTTCGAGTGTGGCAGTTTTGGCTTCTAGCTTGGCTGCCATATGATTAAACACTTTTGCAAATTCACCAATTTCATCGGCTCGCTTCAGTTGCGATCGCGCAGCAAGATTACCCATCGATATCTCTTCCGCAGTCTCCGCCAGCTCTGTCAGCGGCGGCTGAATGCTACGAATAATCGATATGGCAACAAACAAGCCAGAACCTAAGCCCGCCGATAAAATAACGATCGCTAACCATGTCGTGAAAGCTTCTAGTTCGGGTGTGCCTTGCTGCACATGAAGTAACAAAATCAGGGTGGCAGTTGCTAGCAGCGAGGTGCTAGTAGTCAGTCCAAAAATCAGGCGATTAACTAAACTTTCATGGCGCGGCGGTAGATTGGCATTTGTCATCAGGCTTCAGTTTTAGTTTAGCGATCTATTCTCATTCTAATACTTTTAGCCAAGTTGCTTGAGAGCGATCGCCTTTTCTAGCAGTAAAATGTAGAAAAATCTAATCACCCTATTCTAATCACACTATGAAACAGACAAAATTACCAAAATCTAAAAAGAAAAGCTTCTCTAGCTTCAATCTTGCCGCCGCCTATAAACAGTTAGGGCTAAAAACCTTAACCCATTGGAATTTGCCAAATATAGCGATCGCCCCTAGTGAATTTTTTATCAAAAGATTAGAACGATTGCATCGCAATTTTGATCTGCGAAGTTACGAAGAATCCAAAAAGCTATTAATTGATGCATTTTGTGAAGAAGCAATAGATAGCAGCGACAAGCTAAAAATATGGAAAGGAGGGAAAATAGAAAGTGATATTTTGGTTGGCAATGCCGATTATTTAATCGCTGCTAGACAAGATTATTTAGATACACCATTTTTATGTATTGTTGAAGCCAAACGTGACGACTTTGAGCAAGGTTTAGCCCAATGCCTAGTAGAAATGCAAGCCTGTCAATGGGAAAATAGACAGGTAGGAAAAGAGATTGATGTCTTAGGAATAGTCACAAATGGACAAGGATGGATATTTTATAAACTCACACTCAGCGGTGCAGTCTATGAAACTGGAATGCATACTTCCGATGATGTGGCTAAGACATTAGGCGCTTTGCATTCAGTTTTTCAAGAGTGTGAAGGTAATTTATAAATGCTATGCTATGCGATCGCCTTTTTCAATACCATCTCGATCTAAAGCTCTAAATATCTAACCAAAATCTGTTGTATTTCTTCCAATTGATTTAACTCTATTTGACCAAGACATTTAATCAATCTGCGTTTATCAAAAGTCATCGGATCGACACAGACAACGAAACTATTTTTACTAAGTCCATTAGTAATAGAAGGAATCAAAGGAACAATCACTGGACGTAGGCGATCGATTGGACTAGCTGAAGTTATTGGTAATGTTATTGGTAATACAGTTACCTTACTACGCTGATTAAAAGCAGTTCCAGAAATAATCACCGCAGGACGAGTTTTACAAATTTCTGTACCAATCGAAGGATCGAAATTTACTAGCCAGATACTTCCCAATCGATAATCGCTGCTTGCTGCCATGCTGTATCCTCATCATCCGATTCGCTTAACTCATCTAATAACAAACAAGCCTCAATCATTGCCTGCTTTTCTTGATGCTTGCGCCATGTTTGCAGCAATCTCTCAACGAGCCGACTGCGGTTTTCTACGCGATCATCAACGTAACGAACTAACTCATCTGGAAGAGAAATAGATACTTTCATAGATACCTTATGCTACTCCTAATACTACTTAGAGTAGCATATTAGACTGATGGGTTTTTATGCAAAATTATCAATCACGATTCGAGAAAAACACCCATTTTACGGAACTTTTGATAGCGGCGCTCTTGTAACTCTGATGCTGGCAGCTGAGTTAAGCGATCAAGATTTTCAACTAGAGCCGCTTTCAGATTTTCGGCCGCTTTTAATGGCGCACGATGCGCTCCACCGAGAGGTTCATCGATTACATAATCAACTATTCCCAAACGTTTTAAGTCGGGAGCCGTAATTTTTAAAGCTTCGGCAGCTTTGCCAGCTTTAGCTGAGTCGCGCCAGAGAATGGCAGCACAAGCTTCAGGAGTCGCGACCGTATAAACTGAGTTTTCAAACATCATGATCTGATCGCCAATACCGATCCCCAAGGCTCCACCCGATCCACCTTCACCGATCACCGTACAGATAATTGGCACTGTCAAACCAAACATTTGCCGCAAATTTGCCGCGATCGCTTCTCCCTGTCCTTGCTCTTCTGCCGACACCCCAGGGTATGCTCCTGGAGTATCAATCAAGGTAATAATTGGCAGATTAAAGCGATTAGCATGATCCATTAGTCGCGCCGCCTTGCGATATCCTCCAGGCGAAGCCATACCAAAGTTTCGGGTCATATTATCTTTGGTGTCGCGCCCTTTTTGATGTCCCAAAATCACTACAGGGCGATCGCTGATTCGGGCAATACCTCCAACCAACGCAGGGTCGTCATTACCTCGGCGATCGCCATGCAACTCCATCCACTCATCGGTAATTGCCTGCACATAGTCGAGTGTACTTGGACGGCGCGGATGCCTAGCGATCTGCATGATCTGCATAGCACCTAGCCCCGTAAAAATTTCACGGCGAAGTAGCTCTGCTCGTTGCTCTAAAAGGTTAATCTGCTCCACCATATCGACATCGTTAGCATTCGCAAGATCACGAATTTGCGAGATACGAGTTTCTAGTTCAACGATGGGTTTTTCAAAGTCAAGCAGGATTTGGCGATCGGACATAAGACAACTGGGTGTAGAGGCAACTACGCGTAAGAGATACCAAACACTAGATTAGCAGACAAAGCAATTAAAACCCAGAGCGTGATTGCTCGCTAAGCAAGCGACTACGCTCTGGGTTTTAAGTTTACTTACGCAATGCTGCTCCGCTTGCGAGATTCCTTATACGAAGTTGTTATATTGCGTAAACCTGACCTCATCATTTGCTGCTCCAAAATCGCAAAAAAGCGGCGGCGATCGCTACTCGTGACCACTGCTTGATTATGCGCCTCCGCAAGGGCGATAGGATAGCCATAGCCCTTCTGGACTTGCGCGAGAATGATTGTCAGAGCTTGCGATCGCATCTCCATATCTAAAGCTGTCCATGCTGGCATTTCGATTCTGGCGATTTCTGTCCCGACATGCAGATAGCAAAAATAGACTTGATGTTCGCCATATTCTTGCAAAATCCGCGCCTGACTTTTCCAAAATGGGCTACATTCTCCGACTTTGAGCAAGCGACTCCATAAAGTGCCATCACGCAAGGGTTGAATTTGGCTACAAGGCGCAGAATCCAGAGGCTTATCATCACAATGAGTCTTGCAATCAGGCTGTTCAAATGGACAGAGTTGTAATCGCAAAAAGTTAGTGGCTTCAGAGGCACGAGGAGCGCTGATATATCCTGCTAAGGGAATTCTTTGAGCTTTCAGGTTATCCCATGCAGCGAGAATATCTGATAAAAGTCGCGATCGCGCCTCAGCAGGAATCTCATCAAATTCCCAATGTATCAACGCTCCATCAGTAAAAGCTAGCATCGGTGACGATTGAGAATTAGCAAGGATTTCTATAGCTAAATTTGCTAAAGCCACATTTTCGGCAACAGTGCGTTTGAGCGTCATCCATTGCTCAGTCTGGATTCCCCATTGACGGGCTTTATAGAGGTCTTCGGCTTTATAAAATACTTCAGGAATATTGTCGAGTAATGGATAGACACCAGAATTATAATAAATCGCGACTCTGCCAATATTAATCAAATAGCAGTAAGCGATTTCATGGCGACTTGGTGCTATCTGTGAACCATCGGTAGCTAAGACTATGTGCGGTGTAGTGATTGGTGATATAGATTGAATTTGCGAGAGCGGCTCAATGGGTTCGGCACAATTAAAAATATAGCGATCGCAATATTCTTGATGTTGTTGAGAGAGTAACGCTTGATTTAGAGTCGCTTCACGAAATATGGCTTCTGCGCGATCAAGCTTGACTGTCAGTTGCTGAGATTCCCTCTGCAATTGTTCAGACATCCCTTGCATCTGTCCCATTAGTTTTTGTAAATCAAGCATAGTTGTCTCTAAACAAGCGATCGCCTAAATCTGACTACACATCCACACCAAAGCATTGAGTAACCAATTTACGGGAGGAACTACATATTCCTCTAAATCTATGGTTAAGGTTTGTTCTTTTAATTGTAAAAATGTCCACCGATTTCCGCTGGTTACACTGCCATAAATTACATTAATGGCATTCTCTTTAGCTAGGTTAAAGCGTTGCGCCGCGACCATTTCGGCAATGCATTGACCTAACCCAGATTTTAGATCATCTTTTTTAGCTTCTACGATAACGGCAATCGGCGAGTCAACAAAGAGTTGTTCAGTTGAGCGGCTAATCAAGAAATCACACACACCATTTAAACCAATACTTTCATCAACGTTAAACTCTTCCCCTGAGAAAAAACTAATTTGGCGGTTAAGTTGTTTTCTAACTTCAAAGAGAATCGGTGAGATAATCAATTCTGACCGCGCTTTTGCTGATCCCATTGCGATCGCAAGAGGAATGCTTTCGCGTAAAAACTCAATTAAATAGGGGCTAGGGGTGATCACCTGATGATTAAAATCAGGTAAAAATCGAACCCCTTCCACAAAATTAAGATTTAATTCTTCCTTAACTTTGCGAAGTGTAAAAGCCCTGTAAGACATAGTTTTTTAATGAATATATATAGCCATCTTAAACCTTGTCAAATAAAATGACTCGCAGTTACAGCATCTTTCTAAAATCAAAAAGTAGCGCATTGGCGCTACTTTTTGATTTTGCATTACTAAACAGAAGCAGCTTGCCACTCTAAGCGCTCTAAGGTATGTGAACGCTCTAGCGCCCGCTCGAAGCTATCAAGTTTAGGCTCAATCAAGTATGGCTCGCCGACATAACCTTGGATTGCTTCTTGAGTCTTCAATCCATTGCCTGTAATGTAGACGACAGTTACTTCTTCAGGATCGATTTTGCCAGCTTCGACTAGCTTTTTGAGAACAGCGATCGTGGTTCCGCCAGCAGTTTCCGTGAAGATGCCTTCAGTCTCGGCAAGCAACTTCATCGCTTGGATGATCTCGTCATCGTTGACGGATTCAATATTGCCGTTAGTCTTGTGAGCAATGTCGATCGCGTAAATACCATCAGCAGGATTGCCGATCGCCAAACTCTTGGCAATGGTTTTCGGCTTAACAGGTGTAATAAAGTCGCGACCTTCTTTAAATGCAGCTGCGATCGGCGAGCAACCTTCTGCTTGTGCCCCACTAAAGCGAACAGACTTACCTTCCACTAAGCCCACTTTCACAAACTCGTTGAACCCCTTATAAATTTTGGTAAAAAGTGAACCAGAAGCAAGCGGAGCGACAATATGGTCAGGAAGCTTCCATCCTAGTTGCTCGATTACTTCATAGCCGAGAGTTTTGGAACCTTCAGAATAGTAAGGACGCAAGTTGATGTTTACAAATCCCCAACCGTGAGTGTTAGCGACTTCAGAGCAGAGGCGGTTTACTTGGTCGTAGTTACCATGCACTGAGAAAACTTTGGGGTTATAAATTGTTGTCCCCAATACTTTGCCAGCTTCAAGATCAGAAGGAATAAATACACAACACTCTAAACCTGCATGAGCCGCGATCGCGGCGGTGGAGTTGGCGAGGTTGCCCGTACTAGCACAAGCCACTGTTTTAAATCCAAGTTCAACAGCGCGGCTGAGAGCAACGGAAACAACGCGATCTTTAAAGCTTAAGGTGGGCATGTTCACGGCATCATTTTTGATGTAGAGATGCTTGATGCCGAGGCGCTTGGCAAGGCGATTTGCCTTGAGCAGAGGGGTCATGCCTGTGGAAACGTCAATGTAGTTGTTAGTCTTGACGGGTAAAAAATCACGATAGCGCCAGATCGAGAGGGGACCAGCTTGAATTGTTTCACGACTGACTCTAGCCGCGATCGCATCGTAGTTATAGGCGACCTCTAGGGGACCAAAACAAAGTTCACAGACGTGCATTGCTTTGGCTTCGTATTCTGCACCGCACTCTTTGCACTTGAGATTACTGAAGGTTTCAACGCGATCGCTGGTGTAAGGAGAAACAATGGTTGCAGTCATGTGCTTGGTCGCCCTTTTGGTCGCTAAAGGT
>JANXUJ010000023.1 GCA_025356295.1 Cyanobacteriota bacterium | reverse complement strand
AGGAAATGATTTGTACTTAAGATAGTGAATTAACAAACGAATTGAATACCGCAGCATTTCTTCCGATTTTGAATAACATAAAGTTTTGCGGTGTAATCTAGCTAAATAATGTCTCAGTCTTGTATTTTCACCCTCAACTCTAGTCATGTAGGTTTTGCTGATAATTTGGTCTTCCGAATTGATAAACATTTTGTAGACGCAGTAGCCATCAGTAACCCAGAAATAGCATTGCCAAACTTTTATCATTGTCCATAGGGTCTTATTTGACTACTCCTATCTCCTAAGGCCCAGACCAGTATGCCTTGACGAAAATGATTCACCGCAGTCCATAACCAAATCAAGTTTTTTTTGACCCAACAAAGGTCTGGAGTTCATTTATAGCTACCGCCAAGTGTAATAGTCTCTATGGGAGGATGTTCTGGTAATTGCTTTGCTGCGTCCTTAACCCAGTTGATGACTGAGTTGTGACTAACATCAGTACATCTCTCAATTTGTCTAAATCCCATGCCGTTGCAGTACATTTTTAGGCATATTTTTTTGATGTCTTGGGCATATCCAAGCACTGAATATGTATCAATAAACTGACGACCGCAATCAGCACAAATATGATTTTGTTTGTCTCCTCGTTTCCCGTTCTTACGAATATGGGATGAACCACACTTTGGACATTTCATGGGTTTTCATTGCTTAAACTCGTTGTCTTTATATTTACTCATTCATCTTTCATTTGTGCAACGCCTGTTTTATCAATTCAATCAGGTAAGTTTTTGCCTTCGACTCTATTGCGAAAGCTCGGTAGTTACAGTCGCAAAAATCGCCTCTACCAAACTTTCAGGGAATTAGGACGGGTTGTTCGCACGGTATTTCTACTGGAATATATTTCTGACCGTGGTTTGCGTCGTGAGATTACGGCTTGTACGAATGTGGTGGAGGGCTACAATCATTTCCTTGATTGGATATTTTTTGGTAAGGAGGGTGTTATTACGGAAAATAATCCTGAAGAGCAGGAGAAGCGTCTCAAGTATCTTGATCTGGTTGCTAATGCTGTCATTTTCATAATGCTGTTGACCTTTCTCTGGTCATCCAGCAACTCAAGGCAGAGGGGTTCAAGTTTGATCGTTCGATGTTGGCGACTCTCAGCCCTTATTTGACTCGCCATTTGAAGCGCTATGGCGATTTTGTAATTGATTTGACATCTATTCCAATTCCCTTGGAAGGTGCTATTTTAATCCCTCTTGATTCTGAATGACTGAAATGCATGACTGGTCTATGTTTAAAGGCTATCTTGCAGATTTTTACACGTATCCTGTATCTACCCCAACTCCTGTTAGCGCTGTGAGTAAAAGTGGCAATAGAAGAATAGGAGAGATGACTCGATGTAGTTTACGCCAGTTCATAATTTCTCTTGATAATTTTCATGGATTTAATCAATGGTCTATCTGTTTAGACAAGTCGCACCCAGCTATAGTTCAGTTTAAGGAAGCCTCCTCATAGACTATGATCGCGAAATAGAGAATGGGCAAATAAGGCTGCTTGAGTGCGATCGCGTAAATTTAATCGACTGAGAATATTGGTAACATAGTTTTTAACAGTATTTTCAGAAAGGAATAATACTTCCGCAATTTCGCGATTATTAGAACCAGCCGCAATTAATTTGAGAACTTCTAATTCTCTGGGAGTGAGTTGTGCTAATTCAGAAGGAGGTGAAATAATAGGAACGGATGAAATAAGGGCGATCGCTTTTTCAAACAAGCCAGGACCTAATTGGGTATGTCCTTTAATGACTGCCCGAATTGCCATCGCTAGTTGATCAGGTTCTGTATCTTTAAGTAAATAACCTTTTGCACCTAATCGCATGGCTTTAGAGACATACTCATCATCGTCAAAGGTAGTCAAAATAAGGATTTTGAGGTCGGGATATAACTGCGCGATCGCACCTGTTGCCGCTACGCCATCCATGATTGGCATTCGGATATCCATCAGTACGATATCGGGTTGCAATAGGGGTATCTGGTCGATCGTTCTTTGACCATTTTCAGCTTCGCCAATCACCTGCATATCAGGATTAGACTCAAGCATCACCTTCAATCCTTGACGAATAATATACTGATCATCTACTAACAGAATCTGAATCATAGGTTTGTCTGATAGGAATTGAGATGATATTTTGCATCATTGAAGTTATCAATTGGGAGCGAAATAACTAGACGACAACCTTTGCCTAGTTGACTATCAAGCATAAATTGACCGCAAAGTGCAGATGTTCGTTCTTTCATGCCTTGTAGACCAAATCCCGTGGTATTTTGAGTTGGGTCAAATCCTTTGCCATTATCTTCAATTATAAGACGAACAGCTCCCATTTGCTGTGATAATTCAATGTTTACTGTTTTGGCTTGGGCGTGCTTGTAGATGTTAGTGAGCGACTCCTGAATAATGCGATAGAGCGTGGTATTAACTTCTGAAGGTAAGGATTGTTGTAATTGGATATTAATCGACACTTCAATTCCTGTGTTTTGCTTAAAGTCCTGTAAAAGGATATCAATGGCTGATTCCAGTAATTCCCCTTGTAATGGATTTGAGCGCAATACAGAAACGGATTTTCGCACTTCTAATAATGCTTCTGCTCCTAATTGCTTAGCTTGTTTGACAGCGATTAATGCTTGTTCGCTTTTAGTTTGCCAAAAAATGAGAGCGTTATTAATTTGAATTGTTTGAGCAGTTAAAGTATGTCCCAATCCATCATGAATTTCGCGAGCAATCCGATTACGTTCTTGAAGAGTAGCTTGATCCTCAATCCGAAGAGCATATTGATGCAATTGTTGATGGGTCATTTCTAATTCTTGATATACTTTCTCCAATTTTTCGCGACTCTGCCGTTCGTCAAGTAAAGCATTAATTAGCATCAATGCAAATATGAGCGTTAAACTGAATAACAAAATATTGCTAATGCGCCAATCCAAAACAAGTTCAGCAACTCGATACCTTTCAGCATCGATGGGTTTTGTTAGGACTAGAAAGCTATAGGATAAAAGTGACGCAGCCAGAACTACGAATTGTCCAAAGCGTTTAAAGATCTGACAGCTGCGGATGAGCATGATTAGATCTAACAGAAAAACAGGGCGGGTGGCTAAAATCCCCTGTGTAGCTGGCAGTAGAATTAATCCAAACCCCAGCGCTGTATACAATATTTTTTTTCTAAGATTTCCCCTTGGTAATCGCAACCCCATGATTCCTAACGCAAGAATCGTCAGTACTTGCAAAAGTAGCAACCAAGACCAATTAAATGGCAATAGGGTTTCCATTAATATTGCTGTGGTCAATAGCAGCCACTCTATTTGTAGCAAAAGACGAAATGATGGATAGGGGGATGAATTCATATTCATGATTTAGCTCTTACTTTGTATACCAAATCTGCTGCTGGTTTTACTAGAGAAATTAAGCCTGATTTTTCACCCTGCAATAGGAAAAAAGTCACTAATGCTTTATTACTTTTTGACTGGTGAGGTCATTACTCTGGGGTCATGTGTAAATTTCCTTAAACCGATAGGATTGTTGTCATCAAAAGAACCCTTAAATTCTCACAAAATCAAGGCTAATTGCAACGCTCCTAAGCCTTTTCTAATCTGACTTTGCATTATTTCAAAGATTATCAATACAATTCGATAAGTTCAAAATGAAAACAACTGCGATCGCTACCACAATTATATCTGCTCTCCTGCTTGGAAGTGTTCTCACAGCTTGCAATCAGGCTAGCCCTCCAGACAATACGCAAGCTAGTTCTGCGACCGTAGCCTCTACGACACCTCAACCAAGTTCTCCTCCTGCAAGTACACCTCAGGCAAATAGTTCCACAACACCAGAACAAAATCAAGAACGAGAGCAAAGACGAGAAGCGAGGCGTAAACAGATTGAGGCAGTCCTGACACCTGACCAAATACAGAAGCTACAGGCAAAGTTGAAACAAGGAGAAAAGCTACATAATGCTATTGCTAGTCTGAATTTGACGGCTGACCAGAAAAACAAAATTCAGATCATCATGGAAAAAGCCTATGAGCAAACTCCCAATTCTTCACCAGATAAATCGCCACAGTAATTTTGATTGTTACCAGTAATTATTATGAATGAGCAGCAATTAGAGATTCCCTTAAATTACGAAGAAGCTCGTGATCGCTCTTCCCACGAATTGACCGATGCTCTTCACAATGAGCGAGATTCTTCAAACTTGCGCCCTAAGGGTTTAAGCAAAAGAAAGATTGGCTTAGCGATCGCAGGTCTATTATTGCTGGGAACTATTGGTTTCTTTAGCTTTAGGGCGTTGACTGCGACGAAACAGGACAATTCAGGTAAGAAAGCTGATAAGCAAGGTCAGGTTACTCCTGTAGCAGTTGCCGTAGCTACTCAAAAGACAGTACCGATCCAATTACAGGCGATCGGGAATGTTCAGGCTAGTTCGATAGTTGCAGTGACCCCGCAAGCCTCAGGAAAGATTACAGGTGTTCATTTTAAGAAAGGACAGGATGTGCATAAAGGTGATCTTCTCTTCACGATTGATGACCGATCGCAAACAGCCTCTCTCCAACAGGCGCAAGGTGTAATTGCTAGAGATCTTGCTCAAGTACAACAGGCTAGGGCTAATTTGGCAAAGGATATTGGCTTAGTACGATCGGCAGAAGCAAACTTAGCAAAGGATGAGGCACAGGCGCAATTTGCGAAATCCCAAAGCGATCGCTATAACAATCTCTATAAAGAAGGCGGTATCAGTCAAGATCAAGCGCAACAATACAGTACGAATAATCGCGTATCGGAGGCAACTTTACAAAGCGATCGCGAAGCAATTCAAAATGCTCTTGCTGTGGTCGAGGGTGATAAGGCAGCGATCGCTAATGCTGAAGCGGTAGTTGCCACTGATGATGGTGCATACCAAAACGTGCAGGTGCAGGCTTCTTATACAGAGATTTATGCGCCGATTGACGGAAGGGCAGGAAATATTCTGGTCACCGAAGGCAATGTCGTACAGGCGAATAGTCCCAATCCGCTTGTCAGCATTACTCAAGTTAATCCAATTCAAGTTGCCTTCGCGATTCCTGAAGTGAATCTGCCTGAAATTCAAAAACGGATGAAAAATGGCAAGCTAAACGTCAGTGTGACTTTTGCGGGTAACAATACGCCGATTTCAGGAGCCTTAACTTTCATAAATAATACAGTTGATAATACGACAGGCACAATTCAACTGATTGGTGACTTTAATAATGCGGGTGGACAGTTATTTCCTGGACAGTTTGTGAACACGACGCTGACGCTGAATGAAGAACCGAATGCGATCGTTGTTCCTGCTCAAGCGGTGCAAAATGGAGCTAATGGACAGTTCGTATTTGTGGTTAATAATGATGATCAGGATAATCCGACGGTGACAAATGTACCCGTGGTGGCTAGTAGCACCATTGACGGGCTAGATGTAATTCAGAAAGGACTTAAATCAGGCGATCGCGTCGTTATTGATGGGCAAGCGAACTTGGTCAATGGTAGCAAGATCAAGGTTAAAGCGGCTGATAGTAGTACGGACTCTAGCGGCGCTAAGGCTAGTGATGATCCTAACAAGCCTGCAAGCGATCGCCCGAAAACAGGAAAAGGTCGCCGCTCTAGTGCTACCGATGGTTCTCCTAATAGTTCTACCAAGACGGACAAAACTCCAACAGCGAAGCCAGAGGGAACAAATTAATGAATCTCTCAGAAATTTTCATTCGTCGCCCGATCATGACTACCTTGGTAATGGCGGGAATTCTGATTTTTGGCTGGATGAGCTATCAGGCTTTACCAATTAGCGATTTGCCAAGCGTGGACTATCCCACGATTCAGGTAAC
>JANXUJ010000016.1 GCA_025356295.1 Cyanobacteriota bacterium | reverse complement strand
CTCAAAGCCTTATTACGCACAAACAGAGCCGTACGAATCGCCTCGTCAATGAGACTGTACTGCTCTGTTTTGCCTTTTAGTTTTGTTTCGAGAACTAGCATGGATTTAGACTTATTTATATTGATTATAGTAGCGTAAATATTGTTAGTCGTGGCATAATCTAAAAGAAGAAAGCGAATAAATTCGCTCGTCCGATTTTCATCTCAGGTCTGAAGACACAGAGCTTTCAATCTCTCGTGTGTTTTCTGTAAATCTTATAAATCTTGAAGATTTAAAGATCAACAAGAAAGCTAGTGGAAGACTGAAGGATTTATTAGATATTGAGAACCTCCCATAAAATATATCCCTCTAATAAAAGCGGCAAATACATATTAATCAAAATCTTCATGCCGACACCAAAACAACCTCTACCTCCTCAGATCGCCAAGCCGCATAGGACAACGCCGCCATAATATCCTCTTTCTCTAAATAGGGATAAGCACTTAAAATTTCATCAACCGAATGTCCAACTGCCAATAGTCCAACCAATGTACCCACAGTCCCCGCATTTGCAGATCGACTTAACATTTCCTGCTGATGATTGACAACTGACTAACCACATCTAGCGCACTTTCAAACGTAATCATGATTTACTTTAATCGAGCAGGTTTGCAATATTTTACAAGGTTTTTTAATTTTTTAAATAGGCGATCGCGCTGCAAAAGAAAAAGTAGAAAGAATAAACTTGCTTATCTAAATCAATGAATAAGCGGCAAAATCAAAGTGATGAAGTAATAGACCAACGGTGCTGTAAATACATAACTATCAGCGCGATCAAGAATACCGCCATGGCCTGGCATGATTTGCCCTGAATCTTTGACCCCTGCATCGCGTTTCATCATTGATTCGGTCAGATCACCAAGTAACCCCGCGATGCCAATTAACAAACCGAGAATTGCGCCAGATAGCCACCATTGCGCCCAGCCAAGACTAAAAGCCCAGAGAATTGCGGTGACGCAGCAACATAACAAACCCGCGATCGCACCTTCCACCGTTTTTTTAGGACTAATATCAGAAAGCCGAGTACGCCCAAAAATCTTGCCAAATATGTAAGCCCCCACATCTGAAGCCCAAATACAACAAAAAGCCATGAGTACATAAATGCAGCCATAGGATACGGGAAAAGTAATTCGTAAATATGTAAGTTGATCGAGATGGCGTAACTGGTTAAACAAATCAAAATGCTGGAGGCGATCGCTTACCTGAAAAATCGCGCTATCACCAATTCCGCGAATCCGAATCCAAAAGCTAGGTAAATACCCACCATAAAACAAACCTAAAATCGATGCTGAGATATCAGAAATTGTGGCAATTCTGGGTTGAAAAAGCAAATAGAAGCAAATAAAAGTTCCTGCGATCGGAATCACCGCATCGGCAAGGTCAACTCTCAATTGCGAAACAATTAGCAATGCTAAACTAACTGAAATCGTAATTTTGCTAGCGGGTACGATTTCCTTAGCTCGCACCAGTGCAAAATATTCCATCTGACCAAAAACTACCAACAACGCAAAGGCAGCGGTGAACGCCCAACCACCTATAGCGATCGCCGCTAGTACCAGCGGAATTACAAATAAAGCACTAATAATGCGAGTCCAGGGCATGAAAATAGCACAACTAAAAAGTGAACACAAAATCAAAAAGGGCGATTTACACAAAACAAAGTCTGTGTCACCCCAGAAGTCAATATACTCCTATCAACAGTTGAAGCAACAAAATCGTTATGCAAATTTGCGAATTTACTTGTGTGAATTTACTAAAACCCGCTTTGTTTAGAACAAGTAACCTTAAACCTTAGAAGCGTGGTTCGCCTGCTACGCGTACGAACCAGGCTTCTAAGGTTTGGTTTTTAATCATGCATAGTTACAGAAAGCACACGAGAGATTGAAAGCTCAGTGTCTTCAGACCTGAGATGAAAATCGGACGAGCGAATTTATTCGCTTTTTTCTTTTAGATTATGCCACGACCAACAGTATTTACGCTACTATAATCAATATAAATAAGTCTAAATCCATGCTAGTCCTCGAAGCAAAACTAAAAGGCAAAACAGAGCAGTACAGCCTCATTGACGAGGCGATTCGTACGGCTCTGTTTGTGCGTAATAAAGCTTTGAGATACTGGATGGATAATCGTGGTACTGGGAAGTACGATCTATCTGCCCAGTGCGCTGTGCTTGCCAAAGAGTTTGACTTTGCTAAAAAGCTAAACTCACAAGCCAGACAATCAAGTGCAGAAAGAGCGTGGTCAGCAATATCTAGATTCTTTGATAACTGCAAGAAGAAAGTATCAGGTAAAAAAGGATATCCAAAATTCAAGAAACGTGGTCATTCGGTTGAATACAAACAAACTGGATGGAAACTTTCTGAAGATCGCAAATATCTAACTTTGACTGATGGCTTTAAGATTGGCAGACTTAAATTAGTTGGTAGTCGAGATATTAACTTCTATCAGATTGAGCAAATTAAACGAGTCAGGCTAGTAAAACGGGCTGATGGTTACTATGCTCAGTTTTGTGTCGATGTTGATCGCCGCGAAGAAATGAACCCAACTCAAACCACGATTGGTTTAGA